>JAYUBR010000280.1:0-7014 GCA_043740775.1 Ferruginibacter sp.
CTTAACTGATCACTTGTTCCGGGATAATTTTTGTGTGCCAGGTCAAAAGAAATAATAACTGAATCAGCAGCCGATACCAGTAATTTTGGCGTGCGCAATTCATCTTTTAAGCCTATATTATTTTTACTGAAGTTGTCAATAAACATAGCTCCGGAGCTATTATTTCCTGGCGTATATCTGTTCCATGTCGCATCTCCGTCAGGATTAAATAAAGACCAGGTATTTGATGGAAAGGGAAGATTTTCAAAGTCTTCAGCAGCAGGCAATGCAATGCCGTCAGATACACTCAAAGATATTGTGACTGTATCATTGGAAGGTACCTGATCAACAGCAATTCCATTAACATTGTAGGTATAAAACTTCAAAACATAACTACCGGTAGTAACCGCAAGAGATGGAAAACTTACAACTGTTGTTGCTCCAAAATCCAGTCCTGGTAAAGGTATTGTTACATTCACAGGAGTTTTTGCCACGCCATTTACCAGCAGCCCTACTTTTAAGGAAGTAATTGAATCACTGCCATTATTCCGGATCCTTATTTTTGGAATAATTGTACCGGGGCAACTTAAAAAGGATGGATTAATTATAGTGCTGCAACCAATAGTTTCTGTACCAGGGTTCACTGTTTGATAGGGCGAAGCATCCCGCTTAACCGCACCTGTTGGCGCTATAGCACCAGGCGAAGTTTTTAAACCGGCACGGGAATTCTGCAATACCCATTCCATACGTTCTACCTGCTTTTTTGTAAACATGCTATAGCAGTTATCAGCTGTGTAATCCATATAGTTCTGGTACATTTTACCAGGTGCAGCAGTGGCGCAAATGTCTGTTACTATGCCAGACAAACAACTGGTTGAACTTGTGGCCTGGTTGGGGGTATCGCCAATATCATTTACCGTATTTCCATCCCCGGCTGCATTGAATAAATTTGCAGGTAATACAGTTGTTGAGCCTGCTGATGCAAGCGATCTGAAATCATCACCGCTGCATGCATCTTCATCTCCCCAAATATGAAACAATCCCAGATAATGCCCTATTTCATGACATAGCGTACGGCCCTTATTGTATACACTGATATTACAACTACTGATACCAAAACTTTTATAATTACAAAAAACGCCATCATCTGCAGCAGGGCCGCCCTCAGGAAATTGTGCATAGCCTAAAATATTTCTGCTACTTACATCATCACCAATCCAAAGGTTCAGGTAGCTGGCAGCATCCCATGCATCGGCCCCACCGAGGGCAGTTCTTTTGATAGGATCTGTGGGAAGATTTACGTTTGATGCTGTAGAACTTTTAACCCTTTCGATACCATTGCTTAATCCACCGCCAGGTGTTCTTTTAGCCAACACAAATCTTATGATGGAAGAATGCCCGCGAACAGAATAAAAATTTACTGCATTGGTGCTATCAGCATTCAATCCTGCATAGTCTTTATTCAATTCATTAATTTGTGATTGAACCACCGCATCGGTAATTAAATATGGATCGGCTAATACCAGGTGAAAAATTACCGGAATAGTAATAATATCATTTACCCCTGCAGGACGAAAATCAACAGGATTACCAGCACCCGGCTTTTTTATATTTAATAAAGCTTGTTGAGAGATTAGTTTTGCGGCAGGCTTTTGTTGTAAATATTGCTGCACTCTTTCCATTGTAAAACACCTGGTTATTGTAGAAACCGAAGTTTGTTTTTTTTGTGCCGTGGCGAAAAAATGCAAGCCAATCCCAACAACAACAAGCAACATCTTTTTTTTCAAAATGGTAAAGTTTTGGATTATCAAATATATAAGATATTTTCAAATGCCCGATGGCTGATTTTTTGATCCCGGATTGTTGTAGGTTGTTAAGTATTTGCATATTTGTTGTGGCAGGTTAAAACGTATAACATGTGGTGAGATATAATATCTAGCTACATTAATTTGTTTACTTAACTAAATATTTAAATGCTCTTTTAAAATCATGGGAGAGAATCCTGATTTATCCAATAAATGTATATCTTCCATAACCTAAATTGATGAATAAAAATCAATATTTTATTGAAGCCGTATATGATACTTACCTGTATTTTACAGGTATACATTTAAACAGAACATTATGAGTATTAAGCTGCGTCTGATTGTGATGAATTTTTTTGAGTTTTTTATCTGGGGTTCGTGGCTGATATCTTTGGGAGGATATATGTTTACTTTTCCCGGAGATCAATGCGAAAGGGGAGCATTAGTAGGTGCAACCTATGGTACCATGGGGATTGCGTCACTATTTATGCCAACAATAGTAGGCATAATTGCAGACAGATTTGTAAATGCTGAAAAACTTTTAGGCATTTGTCACCTTGGAGGTGCTGTTGCTTTGTTTTGGGCAAGTACAGTTAAAGATGTAAACTTGCTTTACGCAATAATTCTTATAAACAGTTGCTTTTATATGCCAACTATTGCATTAAATAATACAGTTTCGTATAACATTTTAACTCAAAATAATTTTGATGTTCAACGAATATTTCCTCCTATCAGGGTTTATGGAACTGTTGGATTTATAATGGCTATGTGGGGTGTTGATTTATTAGGTTGGACAAAAAGTTCAAACCAGTTTTTATTTGCAGCAACAGCAAGTGTTATTATGGGAGTTTATTCAATAACAATGCCTGCCTGTAAACCAGCTAAAGCCACAAAGGATTCTTCTTTTATTGAAATGTTTGGATTAAATTCTTTTGTTTTATTTAAGCAACCAAGGATGGTTATTTTCTTTTTGTTTGCAATGTTACTGGGTGCTGCATTGCAAATTACCAATGCATTTGGTCAGCCTTTTTTGAATGATTTTGGTACAGCTTATAAAGGCACGTTTGCAGTAAATCATCCAAGTTTATTAATATCGTTATCTCAGATATCTGAAACACTATTTATTCTTACAATTCCATTCTTTCTAAAGAGATTTGGCATAAAGAAGGTGATGCTGATGAGTATGCTTGCCTGGGCGTTGCGTTTCGGATTATTTGGTATTGGTAACCCTGCTGATGGTCTTGTATTTTTAATTTTATCAATGATCGTTTATGGAATGGCATTTGATTTTTTCAATATCTCTGGTTCATTATTTGTTGAAAAGGAAGCAGATGAAAGTATCAGGGCAAGTGCACAAGGTTTGTTTATGCTTATGACAAATGGACTTGGTGCCATAATGGGGGGGTGGGCTGCCGGTAAAGTTGTTGATCATTTTACTACAAATAACATGGGAGCCTGTTCTGGTATTAAAGACTGGCCTTCAATATGGTTTACATTTGCTGCGTATGCAATGATATTGACTATTATTTTCCCCATTGTATTTAAATACAAACATGATACAAGCATGCTTAAAAAGAACAACAAATAAATAAAAATCCCTGGCATAACCAGGGATTTTTTCTTCAATCAGTTTATACTGATGCGCTATATTTTTATAGGGAAATTATTTATGCTGATCTATCTTTTTTACAAAATTGGCTTTTGGTTGAGCGCCCACTAATTTGTCAACTACCTGTCCGCCTTTAACAAAAAGAATTGCGGGAATGCTGGTGATACCATAGTTCATAGATATCTGTGGATTGTGATCTACATTTACTTTGCCCACATTTACTTTTCCATCGTATTCCTTTGATAGTTCTTCAATTACCGGACCTATTGCACGGCATGGACCGCACCATTCTGCCCAAAAATCTATTACGGATAATTTATCGGAATCTAAAACTTCTTTTTGAAAGTTTGCGTCTGTGAATTCATGTGCCATAATTTTATATTTTTTTGATTTATTTTTTGTTTAAAAGTCAAATTTACATCCAAATATTTAAATGTGTTGTTATGACATATTCACAATCCAATTGGCAGTGTTGATATCAGTTTATTGCCACAAAGACATACTTTAATTAATAATTAATAATTAATTATTACTAATTGAATATCAGCTAACCCGTTACCACCGTCACTTCCACGTCTTTATTGTCTAATAGAAATACAGCCATGTCGTCATTCATTGTAAAGCCTTTTTCTAAAGTGTACATTCCCACTTTATAATTATTTCTAACATCTGCAATGTTAAATTTAATAGACGATTTGCCTGGGTTTGTTTTTACATTGTTTTCAATAAAGTCTATAAAATTTTTGTTTACAAACTGGGGCTGTACTTCAACAACCACTTGTTTGGTCAACACCGGCTTTACCGTTTCCAGCAGGTGAATTTTGTTTAATTTAAACTCATATTGATCGCTGTTATACCTTGTTTTAAATCCACCTTCTACTAAGATGATTAATCCTTTTTCAAGGTAAGCTATGTATTTAACGTAATCTTCACTCCACAACATAAATTCACTTTTACCACTGTAATCTTCAATGGTAAGAATACCAAAGTTTTTGCCGGTTTTAGTCATGCGGTGCTGGGTCTCTACCACCAGGCCGGCTACCCGAAATTGCCTGCCGGGGTTGGCATGCGTATTTACCGCCAATTTAAATTCATTGTATTCTGTCAGGGGTGTTATGTTATAGTGCCGCATTTCAAATTTAAAATTATCCAACGGATGGCCACTCATGTACATGCCGGTAACTTCTTTTTCATAATCCAGTTGCTGCGCCAGTGGCCATGGTTGGCAGGGAGATAATTTGGGTGGAACAATATCCGGCATTTGCAGATCGCCAAATAAAGTATTGCTTGCGTTGGCATTTTGAGATTGGTAAATACTACCAAACTTAATGATCTTATCCAACCCAACCACATCACCGGGAGCCTGGTAAAAGTACTGCGCCCTGGTGATATCTTTAAAGCAATCAAATGCACCGGAATAGACAAGACTTTCTAAAGATTTTTTGTTGGCTGCCCTTGGGTTTACTCTTTTTGTCAAATCGTACATAGAGGTATAAAAACCATGTTTTGTTCTTTCTTCAATGATGTGTTCAATGGCGTTTTCTCCAACCCCTTTCAGGCCGCTAAAACCAAACCTGATTTCGCCTTTTTTATTCACCGCAAAACCATTTTGCGATTCATTGATATCAGGCCCAAGCGCTGTTAATCCCATGCGTTTACACTCTTCCATAAAAAAGGTAATTTTTTCAATACTTCCTGCATGGTTCAATACAGCAGCCATATATTCGCTGGCATAATGTGCTTTCAAATAAGCCGTTTGGTAGGCAACAAAAGCATAACAGGTAGAGTGCGATTTATTAAAAGCGTATTGTGCAAATGCTTCCCAATCCGTCCATATTTTTTCCAGTTTATCTTTAGGATGACCTTTCAATGTGGCGCCATCAACAAACTGTACTTTCATTTTATCCAGCACCGATTTTTGCTTTTTACCCATTGCCTTACGCAACACATCCGCATCTCCTTTGCTGAAGCCTGCAAGCTTTTGCGATAGCAACATTACCTGTTCCTGGTACACCGTAATACCATAAGTTTCCTTCAGGTGTTCTTCCATATCCGGCAAATCGTACTCCACTTGTTTTTTGCCATGTTTACGATCAATGTAATCCGGAATATATGCCATTGGGCCGGGGCGATACAAGGCATTCATCGCAATCAGATCATCAAATTTATCAGGCTTTAATTCCCGTAAATGTTTTTGCATACCGGGACTTTCAAACTGAAAGGTGCCGTTGGTATCGCCCTGCTGGTATAGCTTATAGGCTTTTTCATCATCCAATGGTATGTCATCAATTTCAATACTTATGCCATGGTTTTGTTTTATAAGCTGCAGGGCAGTTTTTAAAATACTCAATGTTTTTAATCCCAGGAAATCCATTTTAATTACACCGGCTTCTTCAATGGAACCACCTTCAATCTGCGTTAACCAAAGTTCAGATTCTTTTGATGTGGCCACTGGTAACAGGTCGGTTAAATCTTTCGGCGCAATGATAATGGCCGATGCATGAATACCGGTATTTCTTACCGAGCCTTCCAGAATTTCTGCTTCATGTAATATCTTGCTGTGCAAAGTATCTCCTGCATACAACTCCCGCAGTTTTTTTACATTTTCAATATCGTCTCCCTGCAACTGTTCTTTTTCTTCCAGTGACGTTTCACCATTTTTTGCCTCTTTAATCGTGAAGGGAGCATGCAGTAAACGTTTCAGATTGATGCCGGGGCGTTCGGGTACCAATTTAGAAATGGCCCTGCTTTCGGCAATGGGCAAATCCATTACACGGGCCACATCCGCAATACTTGATTTAGCGGCCATGGTACCATAAGTGATGATTTGTGCTACCTGGTTTTTGCCATATTTTTGTACTACATAATTCAATACTTTTTGTCTCCCTTCATCATCAAAATCCGTATCAATATCCGGCATTGATTTACGTTCCGGATTCAAAAATCTTTCAAAAAGTAAATTGTATTTGATAGGGTCAATATTGGTGATGCCGATGCAATAAGCCACCGCACTGCCTGCTGCAGAACCACGGCCCGGGCCGATAAAAACACCCATGTCCCTGCCAGCTTTTATAAAATCGCTTACAATTAAAAAGTAACCGGCAAACCCCATTTTTTTTATTACCCCTAATTCAAACTGCAACCTTTCTTCACTTTCAGGAGTCAATATTTTATAGCGTTCTTTGGCACCGGTCCAGGTTAAATGTTCCAGGTATTCATCCTGAGTTTTAAAATTAGCAGGCACTTCAAAAAAAGGAAGCAATATCTCTCTCTTTAAATCCAATAGGTCAATCTTACCGACTATCTCATTGGTGTTGTCAATTGTTTCCGGAAGATCTTCAAATACTTTGGTCATTTCTTCACCGGTTTTTAAATAAAACTGGTCGTTGGGAAATGCAAAGCGTTTATTTTTTGTCATTACATCATCATCGCTAAACTCACGCAGGGCAGGGGTGGCCTGCTTTTCGCCTGTGTTGATGCAAAGCAAAATGTCATGGGCATTAAAATCCTGCTGATCTACATAATGCGAATCGTTGCTTGCAATTACTTTTACATTGTACTTTTTTGCAAATTTCAATAATACCAGGTTAACCTTATCCTGGTCGTGAATGCCATGGCGTT
>JAYUBR010000281.1:0-2084 GCA_043740775.1 Ferruginibacter sp.
ACTTTTTTAGGCACCCCATTTCCATTATCGCCAATGCTGATCTCTATCTTGTCCCCAACCTTCTTCGTACTTACAGCAACTGTTGGGTCGTATCTTTCCGGTTGTTGTTTCTTTTTTTCATCCACCGCATAAAATGCATTGTTGATTAAATTTAATATTACCCGGCCAATATCCTGCGGAACAATATTTATGTCACCAATCATTTCATCAAAATCTGTTTTTAATGTGGCATTGAAGGTTTTGTCTTTTGCCCGGAGACCATGATAAGCTAGCCGTAAATATTCATCTACCAAGGCATTAATATCTGTTGGTTCTTTTACACCACTGCTGCTGCGGCTGTGCTGCAGCATACCTTTAACAATGGCATCGGCTCTTTTGCCATGATGGTTTATTTTTTCTTCGTTTGCTTTTATATCATTTGATATTTCAATGGCATCATCAGTTCTTCCCGCTTTTAATTCCTGCTGTAATTCATCTACTAATTCTTTATTTACTTCCGAAAAATTATTGACAAAGTTTAACGGGTTTTGTATTTCATGTGCAATGCCTGCAGTAAGCTCGCCCAATGATGCCATTTTTTCGGATTGAATGAGTTGTGATTGAGTGGATTTAAGTTGAGTAAGAGTGCTTTGAATTTGTTCCTTTTGTTTTTGAAGGAGAGCAAATGATTTTTGCCTGAAGATATTCCTGCGCCATAGGCCTACTGCCACTATTAACAATATTGTTAAACCGGCTAACAGGATATATACATTTAAACGGTTCCGGTATCGCAATTCATTTTGTTCTATTTGTTGCTGTAATTCCTGCTGCTGTAGTTGCTCCTTAAAGGAAAGTTTCTGAACTTGTCTAACTTTTTCACGGTTAAATAAACTGTCCTTGATCAATATTGATAGCCCCATGTACTTTACAGTGCTGTCAAGATTATTTTTTGATTTATAAATATTCGACAGTAAAGTAACAGCGTTTAAAATAGCCAGGGGATAAGAAGTACTCTTGCCGATTAACAATGTTTGTTTGGCATAATAAATAGCCGAATCAGTTTGCCGGGTTTGATTAAATACTTTTGCCAGCCCGTTACAGGCATTCATTAAGTCACTTTGATAATTATGGATCTCGGAAAGGATAACTGTTTCTCTGTAATATTTGATTGCATCGGCAGCCTGATTTTTTTTTGCATACACATTGGCAAGGTGCAACGCAGTAAACCCAGATTGTCTTCCGAAATAAATACTGTCACTTTCACGGGCTTTCTGCAGATTTACAAGAGCAGAATCCAGCTTATCAAATTTTTCGTAAGCTTCACCGATATATGTCAAAGTAAGCATCTTTCTAAAAAGTGCAACGGAATCTTTTAAGCTCATCGTATCAATCATGCTCTTTCCTTTATAAGCATATATGATTGCATTATCATAGTCGCCAGCATCGCTGTAAGCTTCGCTGATATTTAAATAATTTAATAGTAATGTACTCCTAATTCCGAATTTTTCAGATAGCTTTATCGATTGTAAAAAATAGTCAATAGAATTAGGGTAATCTCCGAGTACAGACAAGACGTTTGCAATATTCCCTAATACCTTAGCCTCAGTTTCTATAAGTTTGGCTTTTCTTGCTAATAGCAACTCCTGCTTGGCGAACTGTAATGCTTCAGCAGGATTTGACCATGTACCTAGCCATACTAACTCGTGATAAATGGACAGTTTATTGGAATCATCTTTTGCTGCTCTCAATAAATTTTTAAGAGAATCAATTTTTGAATTCTGGCCATACAAAAGATTTGCACTAAGAAAAATTAAAAGAAAGGCAATGATTTTTTTCATCTCAATTAATTTATAATTTTATGTCATAGGTAACTCAATAATAAACTCACTTCCTACACCTTCTTTTGTCTCCACTTTCAACGCTCCTCCATGTGCTTTTACAATATCATAACTTAAACCCAATCCTGTTCCCTGTCCTGTTGGTTTGGTAGTAAAGAATGGCTGAAAGATTTTTGTAAGCTATCATTTTAAATACATTTTTGTAGCACCTTAATACTAAAACATTTTTAAATTAACTCCTGAAAAATATACTGCTCATCATACTCC
>JAYUBR010000282.1:0-2083 GCA_043740775.1 Ferruginibacter sp.
TTGAATGGTAAAAGGGCCTATTTTAAAAGTATGGCTCCCTATTTCATGAAGTGTCAGCGTACAGGGTAAATCACGTATCAGCACAGGGAATAATGGAGGCGAAAGGTAACGGCTAATTCTTGAATGCAAAGTTCGTGTACTGCTGGCGGGACCCCATATATGTACTTCCATCGAAGGGTCAAAAAGCGGCTTAAAAAAACCTAATCCCTGGATATGATCAAGGTGAAGATGCGTTAATAAAACATCTATCCTTTTGGTAGTCAGTGGATTGTTTATTAACAGTTTTTGTATACCCGATCCTCCATCCAATACCAATTGGCAGCCATCTTCCCAGACATCCACGCAGGTTGTATTTCCTCCATAATAAGCTGTCTCAGGACCAGTGGTAGTAATGGAACCACGTACGCCCCATAATTTGATTTTCATATATCAACCGATTTCCAGAAAATAGCAACCGCTCCCGACATTTTTCCTGTTCTGCCAATGATGGGATAAGAGGTTACCGCAATTTTTTGATTTTTTCCCAGGAGGCTTTCTATCCAAAAAGTTTTATGATGAGGAAGGGCATCCTCCAGGGTATTTACAAGCGGAAGTTCACCGGGCGGTAATAAAATTCCCTGCTCATCTATTGGTTTAAATTCTGTTGCCCATTGTTCAACGGGCATTTCACCGGTATCTTCAAATCTTTTACCTAAAATTTCTTCCGCAGGTTCATTGTAAAAAATAAGATTCCCTTTTGTGTCTGTAATAAAAACGGGGATAGATAGGCAGTCTGCTAACTGGCGGTTTAAAATAATCTCTATTTCATATGCTGGCATACAAAGAAATTTTATGTATTACTTAACTTGTTATATCAGAGCGTTAGTGGCTTAACTAAATGCAAACCAGCTAACAAAATGCGAATTCTTTTTCAAACATCCAAGTAAACGGGTTAGAATATTATCTGAGCTTTTTAAAACAAACTGTTTAGTTAGGGTAGTGTTATGTAATACTAATGCAAGTGGCGGCGGCTTTTGCTTTTTCACGCAATTCATTTATATCAATACCTGCTGTGCCGTTTACCAATGCTACGCCCATTCTGCGGTATGGTCTTGTGCTGGGTTTGCCAAAAATACGTACATCGGTATTTGGTTGTAGCAACGCTTTTTCTAATCCGGTGATGGTAAAAGTTTCGGCTGTTTTATTTGCCAATATAACTGCACTTGCGCCTGCCCTTTGCAGTTGTATAGTTGGTATAGGTAAGCCGAGGATGGCCCGAGCGTGCAATGCAAACTGTGACAAATTTTGTGTGCCTGCCAATGTAACCATACCAGTGTCATGTGGCCGGGGGCTCAACTCAGAAAAGTATACACCGTTATCTGTAAGAAAAAATTCTACACCCCAAATACCTGCTCCCGTTAATGCGCTGGTTACTTTTTCCGCAATGTCGCATGCATCATTGTAATCCTTTTCACTGATGGCTACAGGTTGCCAGCTTTCCTGGTAATCGCCCCGCTCTTGCCGGTGCCCAATGGGCGGACAAAATAAAGTGTGTCCGTTTTTTTGTGTAACAGTAAGCAAAGTAATTTCTGTATGAAAAGAAATAAATGATTCAATTATTACTTCCTTTATATCGCCCCTGGAATTGGTAATGGCATAATCCCAAACCTGTTGCTGATCTTCCAGGTGTTTTAAAACAGATTGTCCCTTACCGCTCGAAGACATGAGCGGCTTTACCACACAGGGCAATCCTATTTCGTTAACCGCTTTTATAAATGCTTCAAAACTGGTGGCGTAAAAATATTTGGCTGTTTGCAAGCCCAGTTCTTTGCTGGCCAAATCCCTTATCAGTTTTCTGTTCATGGTAAAATTGGCGGCCCTGGCGCTGGGCACAACCTGTATATGTTGTTGCTCGTATGCATACAGCCGCTCGGTACGAATGGCTTCAATTTCCGGTACTATTAAATCTGGCTGGTATTTGGCTACTATTGTATCTAACTGCTCTTCATTCAGCATGTCTGCTACTTCAAAGGCATCGGCTACCTGCATAGCGGGTGCACCGGCGTAACTATCCACCGCAATAACGGTTTGGCCTAAACGCTTT
>JAYUBR010000283.1:0-2073 GCA_043740775.1 Ferruginibacter sp.
AGTAGATCCAATTTCTGAATACATGCGAAAAATGCCCAAAAATGAAACAACTAATTATATTTTTCAGAATCAGGGCAATGGCACTTTTCTTAAAAAAACTTCTGAATGGGGATTTGATAAAAAAGGCGTTTCAGCCGGAGCTGCTTATGTTGATTTGGATAATGATGGCGATCTGGATCTGGTGATAAATAAATCCAATGATTTTGCCGGTATATATAAAAACAATAGTGAAGTGCTTGTTAAGAATAATTACCTAAGCGTTCATTTAGACGGAGGTAAAGCCAATCAACGAGGCATAGGTACAAAGGTTAAATTATTTTGTAAAGGGAAACAGTTTTATCAGGAACAATCACCTGTAAGGGGCTTTCAATCATCCAGTGATCCTGTGTTGAATTTTGGTATAGGAAAAAATGTAATTATTGATTCAATACTAGTAATATGGCCAAATGATAATTATCAAAAATTAGTTTCTGTTAAAGTAAATCAATCGCTTATTATTAAAATGGCTGATGCCACCGGAAAATGGAAATATGATACGGTTGCGGATAAAAGTAACGTGTTGTTTACTCAAACCATAATGCCCGAGGGACAGCATCATGAAAATTTTTTTAATGATTTTGCAGTGCAATCATTATTGCCAAATTATTTGAGTCGCCAAGGACCCTGTATAGAAGTAGCAGATGTAAATAAAGATGGCCTGGAAGATTTTTTTATCGGGGGAGCAAAAGGGCAGGCTGGTCAACTATTTCTCCAAAATAAAAATCATTCGTTCACTTTAAAACCTACTGCTGCATTTGTAAAAGATGCTGCCAGTGAAGATGTAGCTGCAACTTTTTTTGATGCAGATAATGATGGGGATCTTGACCTGTATGTAGCCAGTGGTGGATTTGAGTTTAATGAAAATGATGCGGCTTATCAGGATCGCCTTTACCTAAATGATGGTAAGGGAAATTTTACAAAAAAAGAAAATGCATTACCTGCGTTGCTGGCCAGTAAGTGTTGTGTTAAAGCCGCTGATATTGATGGAGATGGAGACCTCGATCTTTTTGTGGGAGGTAGAGTAGTACCAGGAAAATACCCCACTGCTCCCCGTAGTTATATTCTTATTAATGACGGCAAAGGTTCTTTTACCGATGCCACACAAAAAAATTGTGCTGCATTAATACAACCGGGTATGGTTACAGATGCACTTTGGATAGACTTAAACAATGACAAACAACCCGATCTTGTGGTTGTAGGAGAATGGATGCCTATAAAAGTTTTCATCAATTCCAGCGGAATTCTTTTGGATGCATCTGCCGCGTACATCCATTTTGTAAGTACTGGTTGGTGGAACCGTATCAGTGCCGCCGATATGGATGGTGATGGAGACCTTGACCTGGTAATTGGTAACTGCGGAACTAACACTCAATTTCATGCTAGTGAAAAAGAACCTATGAACATGTACTATAAAGATTTTGATGGCAATGGTTCTATTGATCCTATATTTTGCTATTATATCGATGGTGTTTCTTATCCTGCCGCTTCACGGGATGACCTGACTGATCAATTACCTGGGCTAAAGAAAAAATTTCTTGCTTACAGTGCTTATGCTACTGCAACTATTAATGATGTTTTTACTACAGATCAATTGAAAGACGCCGGTGTATTAAAAGCCGAAACTATGGAAACGGTATATCTTGAAAACCAGGGTAGCAAAGGCTTTGTTAAACATACGCTTCCTTTACCGGCTCAATATGCACCGATATATGGCATTGTAATGGAAGATCTGAATAATGATGGCAAAAAAGACATACTGCTTGCAGGTAACAACACCTGGACACGTATTAAATTCGGTAGGTATAGTGCAAACCATGGCGTCCTTTTATTGGGAGATGAAAAAAATAATTTTACCTATCTGCCCCAGTTTAAAAGTGGGTTAAATTTAAAGGGCAATGTAAAAAATCTTAAGCTTATTCATGCTGGCCTAGCAACTAAAATTATTGCTGGTATTAATGATGATAACGCAGTTATAATTTCCGAAAAATGAATACAACATTTAATAACCAGGTAGCAATTATTACAGGAGCAGCA
>JAYUBR010000284.1:0-2071 GCA_043740775.1 Ferruginibacter sp.
AGTACTGCAAGTATTTCAAAATTACAATCATTTATTAGCCGGGTAGAATATGGCTTTAAAAGCAAGTATTTAATTACAGGAAATTTAAGAAGAGATGGCTCCTCAATTTTTGGCCCTGAAAACCGGTATGGATGGTTTCCTTCTGTTGGTGTTGCGTGGCGTATTACAGAAGAAAATTTTCTACGTGACGTTAAATGGTTAACCGATCTTAAATTAAGGGCAAGCTATGGTAGAACAGGGTATTATGGTAACACGGATCCGTCCAATCAATTTACTTTATATGGAGGATCGGTAGCAGATGCTTATTATGACATTAATGGGATAAGTTCCGGAGACATCCAGCGGGGCTTCAGGGTGGTGAGGGTTGGCAATCCAAAAACAGGCTGGCAACAGGATATCGTATCTAACATTGGAATAGAAAGTGTTTTATGGAACGGTCGTTTAAGCATTACTGCAGACTGGTACAAAAAAGAATCAAGGGGTTTATTATTCCCGGTAACATTGCCGGATATTTTGGGCGATGTAATACCACCGAATATAAATGTGGGTAATATTTTAAATACCGGTATTGACCTTACCCTCGGAACCCAGGGAAAATTTTCAAATAACTGGAACTGGAATGCATTAATAACCCTAACGCATTACAAAAACAAAATTCAACAATTGAATACTGTTCCTTATTTTTTTGATTTTTTCGGTTGGGTAAAAAATGAAGTTGGTTACCCGATAAGTTCCTTCTATGGATACAAAGTAATTGGATTATTTCAGGATGCTGCTGATGTAGCAAAATCTCCTGTTCAGCCGGATGCTGCACCAGGAAGGTTTAAATATCTTGATGCCAACGGAGATGGGAAAATTACTGAAGATGACAGGGTTCATTTTGGAAACCCTAATCCAAAATTTACAATGGGTATTAATATCGGTCTGGGTTTTAAAGGCTTTGACTTTTCCACTTTTTTATACGGTTCTTTTGGAAACCAGGTATTGAATCAGTTTAGGTTTTACAGTACCGATATTTTCGCAGCTAGCCCAAATGGGGTGCATACTACTACAGCCCTTTATGATTCCTGGAGCCTGAATCATAAGAATGCTACGGCACCCATAGCTGAAATGTCTGCTAATTTCAGTAATGTGGGTCAATACAATTCCTATGCCCTCGAAAACGGATCTTATTTAAGAAATAAAGTGATCATGTTGGGCTATACTTTCCCAACAAAAAATTTACAAAAAATTAAGCTTGATCATTTGAGGATATATTTCCAGGTTGTAAATCTTTTTACAATTACAAGCTATACCGGGCTTGACCCTGAGTTATCCGGAACTGGCTTATCTCCTTTATCTGACCAGGCAAGGAAATCTACATTTGGCATTGATACAGGGAATTATCCAAATAATCAACGACAATTTTTATTGGGGCTCACCCTCGGGTTTTAATTTGTTCATTTTTAAATTAAACGTTTATGAGAAATAAAAAATTATTACCACTTTCCATTGGGGTGATTATTATTTTTTTTTCGTGTAAAAAAACCACTCTGGATGTTCCCCCGATAGGACTAGTTGATCAATCATTAATAGCCAATGATAAAGGAGTAGAGGGATTATTGATTGCCGCTTATTCAATGTTAGATGGCTTTTCGTTAGTAAATTCGGAGGCTGCATATCATTTTTATGGCTCAGGCTCCAATTGGATTTATGGCAGTATTTGTGGCACTGAAGCATATAAAGGAGCAACTCCAGGAGACCAGAGCGACGTGATTACGCCGCTGGAAACATTTAGTGCTACTTCTAAAAACGACGCCCTGGCAAGTAAATGGGCCGCAGCATATGCAGGTGTGCAAAGGGCGAATGAAGTACTGAGGGTAATGGCTAAGGCCACTGATATTGATTCTGCCGATAGAAGGCGTATTGCGGCTGAAGCCAGGTTCCTTCGCGGCTTTTTTCACTTTGAGGCAATAAAAGTTTTTGGAAATGTACCTTACGTAGACGAAAGCGTTACCTACGCGGCAGGAAATTATTACCTGTCTAATGATACGCTGATATGGCCCGCTATTGAGCGTGATTTTAGGTTTGC
>JAYUBR010000285.1:0-6974 GCA_043740775.1 Ferruginibacter sp.
TACAAAGCCCGCCGGTATTGATCTTCGCCTTTGCTTTCTACCCACTCCGCACCATTCCAGGGCGACAGCCAGATGCCTTTTGGCTGAAAAGGAAATACACTTGGGCCATACATTTTATTGCTGATTACTCCGCTGATGCAAAGTGCCTGGTCTCTTATTTGCTCTGCAGATAAACGCACTCTTGGATAGCGGGCATACAATTTATTATTGGGATCTTTTTGCAATTGTATCGGTGAAATTTTTGAATCCTGTTTGTAAGTGGCACTCAACACAATAGTTTTAATTAATTTTTTCACACTCCATTTGTCACCATGCATAAACTTGTAACTGAGCCAATCCAGCAGTTCCCGGTGAGTAGGCATTGTGCCCTGTGACCCCATGTCTTCCAGCGTTTCAACCAGGCCGGTGCCAAACAATTGTTCCCATACACGGTTTACCATTGTACGGGCTGTTAAGGGATTTTGGGTAGAGGTTAACCATTGTGCCATACCCAACCTGTTGGCTGGAGCATTCGCAGGCAACGCACCCAATGAAGCCGGAATACCAGGCTCCACTGCTGCACCTTTTACGAGCCAGTTACCTCTTTCAAATACATACGAAGCCCGGTGCATATTTTTCGGGTTGTCCATCATTACCGGTGTGGTGGGTACATCTGCATTCAGTAGCCGCCAATACTTTTTTTCAACACTGTCATAACCGGGTTGATTGGCCACTGCAATATCACTGGTAAAATAAAACCAATCAAACAAAGCCCCGGTTGCATCCGGCTTTTTAAGCTGGTGATTTGTGTAGGTAAAATAAAGTGGGTGCATGCCGATTTGCAGAGCTAGTGCGGTTTTGCTAATCGTCCATCCATTCTTAGTTTTTTTTAAGGGAACAGTTGCAATAACGGGTCCGTTGGGGTCGTCAATATGTATTTGCCAGGTGCCACCTTCCGCATAACCCTGGTAGCGAAAAATTAATTGGGTTCGATTGGTTAAGTCAACATTTTTTAAACGGCAAAGGGCATTGTTGCGAAACGCCAGCCATTTTGTATCCGACAATTCGCTGTTTGTAAAGCTATCGCAGGTAAGACTGTTGTAAGCAGGCTGCCAGGTTTTTAAAAAGGTGTAGGCTTCTTTTGCCTTTGCAGGCGACGCATTTTTTTGAAGCCAGTTGGTAATGTTTTTCAATTCATTTTGCAGACTATCGTTGTAATGCCGCAACAGCGGATAATCTGCATTGGTATCTTCATCGCGGCTGTCGTTGTAAAATGCCAAAAATTTATAATAGTCTTCGTGTTTAAAAGGATCGTAGGGATGGCTATGACATTGCACGCAGGCAAAGGTAGTACCCATTGTTGCCTGCCAGGTAGTATTTACTCTATCCATTACGGCCGCCGTTCTAAACTCTTCATTGTCGGTGCCGCCTTCATCGTTCGTCATCGTGTTACGCTGAAAGGCTGTTGCAATCAGGTCTTCATCAGTTGCGTCCGGAAGCAAATCACCTGCTATTTGTTTGGTAAGAAAACTGTCATACGGCATATCCCGGTTAAACGCATTGATGAGCCAGTCACGGTAATGCCAGATATTTCTGGTGTCATCTCTTTCATATCCTTTAGTGTCTGCATAACGTGCAAGATCCATCCAAAGTGCTGCCCATTTTTCACCAAAATATGGCGAGGTCAGTAAGGAATCTACAAGGGTTGGGTACGCATTTTCGCTGCTGTCATCCAAATATTGCCGGGCAATATTTTCAGGCGCAGGCATACCAATAATATCCAGACTTGCACGTCGCAGTAAGGTTTGTTTATCTGCCTGCGGCGAAGCGGGTAAATCTGTTCCTTTCCATTTTGCTTCAATAAAATTATCAACGGCATTGCTGGCCCATTTACTTTTAGATTTAAACAAACCAAAGAAGGTTGAGGGTAGAGGAACCTGTATTTCTTTTACCGGTGTGTACGCCCAATGTTCACCCCAGTGAGCTCCTTCATTAATCCATCTCGTAAGAAGTGCAATGTCTTCTTTTGGCAACGGATCATGTTTGTAAGGCATCCGCTCTTCCGGATCTTTCAGTGTAAGCCGGCGGATCATTTCACTGTTGTCCGCATCGCCGGGAACAATGGCCCGTTTGCCCGATTCTGTTTTGCCCACTAATGCTTCTTCCCGAAACAACAAACTAAAGCCTGCTTTTTGTTTTACACCGCCATGGCAGGTAATACAATTTTTGTTGATGATGGGTTTTACTTCGGTGGTAAAATCAACCGGAGGCTTTTTGGTTATGTACAAAAAACTGCTTGCTGCGATTAAGAGCAAAATGGAGACAACGATAATTTTTTTTGATGGCAAGGCAGGCATTTTACACTTTCGTTTACCTGCTAAAATTACTGATATTTGGTGGATTTAGTTTGTAATTTAAATCACAAAATGATTAGTATTGAATAACAGTTGACAGTGCTGACAATCCGCAGACACTTGCTTTATATCTTAAAACCGAAACATGATATGTTCTATTTTATTTTTCTGAGCTTTCTGATTTTGAATGGACGGCGGGAGCCATGAATGACACCTAGAATAACGATTTCGCTGGCTTTGATACGATAGACTATACACCATGAATAACAGATTGCTTTTCGGTAAATTTTGCCTTTTGTAGGAATTTCTTCACATTGTCTGAACACGAGTGGATTCGCGGCAATGCGGTCAATGGTTGCAAATAAAGCATCACCCACTTTGAAAGCGTTCAGTGGCTGGTGATTAATAAAAGCTATGTAACCAGTAATTTCATTTATGTTCTGCGGTGCATTGAGCGTTAACTTTACTTGGTAAGTTTTTGCAGTTGCTTTATTTTGTTCGCCCATTTTGCTTTGGCTTCTCTTAAAGTAAGTTTTGGTGTATCTTCTGCAGTATGAATCCAGTTTTGAAATGCTTTAAAACTCATTGCTTCTCCGGGTAAAGCGGGCGAGTCAAATTCGTTTTTTTCCACAATATGTATAAGATGTTTTCCCTCTAAATCATGAAGGGCTTTAAGGCCCTCATGATCTTTTATTTGAATGGTGAGTGTTTGCATTTTTCACGATTAAGTTAGCTCTATAAAAATAGCAAATTATTTGGAGTGAACTTTGCCAAAGTTTTAAACTTTGGCAAAGTTTGTTTTGTAAATTCGAATTGCTCACTCCACAATCCCTTCCAACGCCAGAAAAAATGCATACTCCCTTGCTTTATCTTTTAGCGGTTTAAATCTTCCTGAAGCACCACCATGGCCTGCGTCCATATTGGTGTACAGAAACAATTTATTGCTGTCAGTTTTCATAGCCCTTAGTTTGGCAACCCATTTGGCAGGTTCAAAATATTGTACCTGGCTATCATGCAGGCCAGTTGTTACCAGCATATTGGGGTAAGCTTTCTTTTCTACATTGTCGTAGGGCGAATAGGACTTCATGTAGTCATAACTTTCTTTATAGGCGGGATTACCCCATTCATCATATTCATTGGTAGTAAGCGGAATGGTAGGGTCGCTCATAGTAGTTACTACATCTACAAAAGGCACTGCTGCAATAACCCCGTTCCATAAATCAGGTCGCATGTTTAACACTGCACCCATTAACAAACCTCCGGCACTGCCCCCGTTGATGTACAAATGTTTGGTGCTGGTATATTTATTGTCCAGCAGCCATTGGGCGCAATCAATAAAATCAGTAAAAGTATTTTTCTTCTTCATCATTTTTCCGTCTTCGTACCAGTACCGGCCCATCTCTTCACCGCCACGAATGTGCGCTATTGCAAATCCAAAACCACGGTTCAATAAGCTTAACCTTACACTACTGAAAGCCGCATCGGTACTGGCGCCATAGCTGCCGTAGGCATACAGCAACAAAGGGGCATTACCATCTTTATTAAAACCTTTTTTATACACGATGGACACAGGGATTTTCGTGCCGTCTTTGGCAGTGGCAAAGGCCCGTTCTGTTGTATAATCTGCTACTTTAAAATCGCCCAATACTTCCTGTTGTTTCATCAGCTTTTTTTCCTTGCTTACCATGTTGTAATCATACACAGAAACAGGTGTGGTTAAGGAGGTGTAGTTAAACCGAAGTACATCCGTATTGAAATCAGGATTAGCGCCAATGCTTGCAGTGTACGCTGGTTCACCAAAGGCAAGATAATGGCTGGCATTGTCTTTCAGGCTGATGATATGGATTTGTGTTAAGCCATTGATTCTTTCCGACACTGCCATATAATTTTTAAATAACTCGAAGCTTTGTACCAGGATACTATCGCTGTGCGGCACCAGGTCTTTCCAGTTGAGCGTGTCTTTTTTATCATCCGGGCAGATAACTATTTTAAAGTTTTTTGCATGCAGGTTGGTGCGGATATAAAATTTATCATTCGCATGATCAACATCGTACAACACCTCTTTAATGCGTGGTTGAAAAACTGCAAACGCATCATCGGGTTTGGATGCATTGATCCACTTTATTTCGGACGACAAAGTAGCCTGTGAAGTGATCAAAATATATTTATCCGATTTTGTTTTGCTTACGCCGATATAATTACTGGGGTCTTTTTCTTCATACACCAATTTGTCTGAAGCAGCTTCTGTACCCAATAGGTGCTTTTTTATTTTTTCAGACAACAATGTCACCGGGTTTTTGGCGGTATAAAAAATGCTCTTGTTATCATTTGCCCAAACCGGGTCGCCTTCTGTATCTGTGATTGCATCCTTATAAATTTCGCCTGTTTGCAGGTTCTTGATATAAATAGTGTATTCCCGCCTGGATAACATATCTATTCCATAGGCCATTAAATTGTTATCCATGCTGATGGCAAATCCTCTTGCAGAAAAATAATTATGTCCTTCAGCCATGGCATTCACATCCAGCAACACTTCTTCTGCTGCATCCAGTGCACCTTTCTTTCTGCAATACACAAAATAATCTTTGCCTTCTACCTGCCGGGTATAATAAAAATAACCCTGCTTAAAAGATGGTACAGATTCATCTTTTTCTTTTATTCTCGCCTTCATTTCAGTGTACAGTTTTTCCTGCAACTGTTTGGTGCCAGACATCATTGTGTCGTAGTATTTATTTTCTGCTACCAGGTAGTCAACCACTTTGGTACTGTCAGGGCCTTTCTTAAAATAGTCATTCAGCCAGTAATAATTATCTGTTCGGGTATCGCCGTGGGCCGTTAATGGTGTTGGCTTTATTTCGCATACCGGTGCTGTTATATTGGCTGGCCAGTTGTAACTCGTTTCTTTCACTGTAGATTTATTATTGCATGATAAAGACCCTATTGCTATCGTGGCAAAAGGCAGCAGGTATTTTGTTTGCAGTTGCATATATGGATTGTGTTTTAGCGTTATTTAACATTGCCAAAGTTTTAAACTTTGGCAATGTTTGGTTTTTAAAGTTCAGTTTCGTCTTGCCAGTACCACCGGCAATTTAAATTGCTTTGTCTTTCCTTTTAAATTAAAAACTTCTGCAAATACAATATAAATGCCTGTTGCCAATTGCTGGTTATTTTGTCCAAGTCCATCCCATGTAAAATTACCTTTAGTACCACAAAGCGCATTGCGTTGCAGGTAACGTACCCTTCTGCCTGCGGCATCAAAGATAGTAATGTTAGCCACATAGCCGGGCTCAGGGAAATTATAATTGATAGTTGCAAAATCATCTTGTCCGTCATTATCCGGCGATACAATTTCAGGCAATACTTTCACTTCTCCCTGGACACCATCGTTGATGCGGTACTGTGAGTTTTTATAGCCAGGTGTTCCGTAACCCACGCTGGTGGCGGCAGAATGCCAGTTATCGGGAGATTGTGTAGCCGCATTGTAATCAATCCGTTCCAACGATACGCCTTCGGGATTGTTCAATAAATTAAAATGCCATTTTTCGCTGTAGCTTAACTGGTCGGTAATATTTCCCTGTGTATTTAAAATAATTACATTGCCCTTATCATCATTAAAGGAAGGCAAATCAACGGTTATAAAAGCATCGGGATTTTGACTGATATATGCAGATTTTACCCAGGCGATATCCTTACTAAGCAAAATGAAATCCTGCGGAAACAGAAGATAATTTTCAGCACTGATGAATACAATATTACTGACGGTGCTATTGGTAGCCCGGTTGGCAATGTATGTTTGTTTAAGATCAATTATTTTATTGCTGCGGTTGTATAGCTCAACATAATCACTTCCTTCAGGCGGCGGATTAAATAAAATTTCGTTGATCACCAGGTCAAGGCTATCCGCAACTACACTTAATCCCACCCTTGCAATATTTTTATTGCTGATTCCATTGCCTGCGCAATCTGTTACTCCGTTCACTGTGATGGTGTAAATTTTCGAAGCTAAGAGTGGCTGATTTAAAACCAGATTTACCCTATCAGGAACAGGAGAAAAAGGGATAGCAGTATCGGGCACACCAATACCATCACTCACGCTATAATTATTTACAGATGCGGCTCTGCCGGCATCCAGGGGTTCATCAAATACCAATACGATATTTAAACTATCGGTTGCATAAGCCCGTAACAATTTGGGTGCATTTGAATCTGCATTTATACCATCTGTGGAGTTTTTTATACCCGGAGATCCGCCTCTCAAATCGGTACTTGCCTTCCAGTTGTTACCACCGGCGCAGGGATTTTTAGTGTCCCTCATTTCAAGGCTCCATCCTCCTTTTTTCTTTAATTCATTCTGATACCAGCTATCAGAATAATTTACTGCATGAATAATTTTTCCCTGGGATGAAGTGAGCCATACTTGTTCACCGGCATTATCCAGCGAAGGAAAACCGGTGACGGAAATTGCTTTTCCAAACGGCAACATAGCGGCAAGAGAACTTGTTGAACATACAATTACAGAACTATCTGGTTGTAACATAAACGCCGAAATTGCACCGCTCGATCCGGTTCCATCATTTATTTTCCAGCCACTTAAATTGATTGCAGCAGCAAATGTATTTTTTAATTCTATCCATTCATTGT
>JAYUBR010000286.1:0-20662 GCA_043740775.1 Ferruginibacter sp.
TACTTTTCCTTCAAAATATTCCAGCATGGCGCCGCCGCCTGTGCTTACATAACTTACTTTATCAGCCAGCTTAAATTGATTTACTGCAGCAACACTATCACCGCCACCTACCAAACTAAATGCACCGTTTGCTGTAGCATCTGCCACAGCCAATGCTACCGATTTTGTACCGTTCTGAAATTTTTCCATTTCAAAAACACCCATCGGGCCGTTCCATAAAATGGTTTTTGAATTACTAATCACTTCGCTAAAAATACCGATGGCTTTCGGACCAATATCCAATCCCATCCATCCTGCAGGAATGGCATCGCTTGGACGAACATCCGTGTTAGCATCAGCAGCAAACTTATCTGCAATTACAGAATCTTCCGGTAAATGAATGCTTACATTTTTTTCTTTTGCCTTTTCTAAAATGTCAAGCGCCGTTTGCAGACGGTCATCTTCGCACAAAGAATTACCAATATTACCACCCCTGGCTTTTAAAAAGGTATAGGCCATTCCTCCGCCAATGATGATGTCGGTAGCCCGTTGCAATAAATTTTCTATAATAATAATTTTGTCTGAAACCTTGGCCCCGCCTATGATTGCTGTAAATGGCTTTTCTGCTTCATGCAATACTTTTTCTGCACTCAGTACTTCGCTTTCCATCAACAATCCAAACATTTTTTTATCTCCTGGAAAAAATTTAGCAATTACCGCAGTAGAAGCATGTGCCCTGTGGGCAGTTCCAAATGCATCGTTTACATATACATCGCCCAGCTTACTTAATTTTTCAGCAAATGCTTCATCTCCTTTCTCTTCTTCTTTATAAAAACGAAGATTTTCCAGCAACAATACTTCACCAGCCCTAAGTGTAGAGGCTGTTAAACTTGCCTGCTCACCAATACAATCATTAGCGAAAAAAACTTTGGTGGTATTTCCTCCATCGGCATTTAATAATTCATGCAAATGTTTCACCAAATATTTCAATGAATATTTATCAGTGGGGCCATCCTTTGGTCGACCGAAATGACTCATCAAAATAGCACTGCCGCCATCTGACAAAATCTTTTTTATTGTTGGAATGGTCGCTGACATTCTTGTATCGTCTGCGATATTAAATTGATCATCCAACGGTACATTGAAGTCTACCCTTACCAGTGCCTTCTGGCCTGCGAAATTATGATCTGAAAATTTGCTCATATTAAATTATTTTATTATATTTATATAATAGTAGTCGGGGTTTTTAATCAACTCTTTTACATATTATAACTGCAGGTTCTAAAAATGATAGCCTCTTATTTGCATAAGAGGCTATCATTTGACTGTATTGAAAAGACTCTTTTATTATTTTATCAAACCGGCGAAATGATGAACAGTACGTACCAATTGAGATACATAGCTCATTTCATTATCGTACCAGCTTACTGTTTTTACCAATTGTTTGTCGCCAACAGTTAATACTTTGGTTTGGGTTGCGTCAAACAAAGAACCAAAGGTTGTACCAATGATATCAGAACTTACAATTTCATCTTCGTTATAACCAAAGCTTTCGTTGCTGGCTGCTTTCATGGCCGCATTTACTTCTTCAAGCGTTACTGATTTATTTAAAACACTGGTAAGTTCAGTTAAAGAACCGGTGATAACGGGTACCCTTTGCGCACTTCCGTCTAATTTACCTTTCAGTTCCGGCAATACCAAACCAATCGCTTTGGCAGCACCAGTGCTGTTAGGAACGATATTGGCAGCAGCGGCTCTGGCCCTGCGTAAATCGCCTTTTGGATGTGGTGCATCCAATGTATTCTGATCGTTTGTGTAGGCGTGAATGGTAGTCATGATAGCAGTTGCAATACCAAACTGGTCGTTTAAAACTTTGGCCATTGGGGCAAGACAGTTTGTAGTACAACTTGCGCAACTGATGATGGTTTCAGTACCATCCAGAATGTTATGGTTAACATTGAATACTACCGTTTTTAAATCGCCGGTAGCTGGTGCAGAGATCACTACTTTTTTTGCGCCTGCAGTAATATGTGCTTCTGCTTTTGCTTTGTCAGTAAAGAATCCTGTGCTTTCAATCACTACATCAACACCATGACTTCCCCATGGAATTTGTGCCGGATCTTTTTGTGCGTATATTTTTACTTCGTGGCCATTTACTATAATTGAATTTTCTGTTGAGGTAACTTCCTGGTCAAAACGGCCTTGTGCACTATCGTACTTCAATAAATGTGCTAATACCGCGGGGCTTGTTAAGTCATTGATAGCAACAACATCAATGCCTTGCATATTATAAATTTGACGAAATACCAAACGGCCGATGCGTCCGAATCCGTTAATGGCAACTTTTACTGTACTCATAATTAAAGGTGATTTTTTGATTTTTAGAAACGTTGCAAATGTACGAAGGATTACAGTAAAATAGTACTGAATTATAAAGGATTTGTCAGATGCGGTATAATTTAATACAAAATTGTTTTGAGTTACCAGTTACAAAAAAAGGTTTGATACAACGGATATCTTCGATGTATCAAACCCCCTGCGGTATTTTTTTAAGGTCAATTTAAAACCTTTTCTTTGTTTTAATTTGTAGTAAAAATCTTTTCGTCTACCGCCACATTTGCTTCAATTTTTGAATAAGTAATTTCCCCTTTGGGGATCGTAAATGTAAAAGGAAATATATAACCATTATCAGTTGCTTTGTAATTGGCATAACCATTTACCACTTCTTCTTCTCCCGCTATGTTTTGGGTAGAAACTGTCTTAACAATGTAATAGCTTCTGCTATTGATAAAATATGTAACAGCTTTTCCTGATTTTAAAGTGGCCTTTATTTTATAACATTCAGCCGTATCTGCTTTTTCTTTTCCCTGCAATTCAAGCTGATTGCCCTTTTCTTTATAATTAACTAAATTCCCCTGTAAATCAAGCCATAACTGGCCGGTTTTTAATTCTTCGTCTTTCATGGCTTCGGGAGATGCCTGGCCCATAAAAGGCATAAAGTTCCAGCCTGTTGCCGGAGTATAAATCTGGTAACCGTTCATACCCATCGCAGCAATATCATTGCGTTGCCCAACCCCGTTAAGCTTTGTAATAATAAGGCTAACATCGGTACCGCTAACATTTAAAGTACCCTCCATCCTTACAGATTTTAAAGTAGTGAGTTTTTCTTTTCCGCCCAACGCATCTACATATTTATTTACAATTTCATCAATGCTTTGTGCATACAAGGTTTGCGTGCCTATGATTGCGGCAATAGCCAATAAGGCAAGTTTGATTTTTTTCATTTTTTGATTTTGTTATGTTTAATTAGCAGGTTTTACAAAATTTGAGTCAAAAGGTTGGTTAATTAATATTGTTTTAAAAACAATTTCGCAGTTATAATTTTGATTGCCTTCCTTTTTATGAATATCTAATGAATGTGCAAATAAAATTCCATCAACTGCCTGGTAATTACGGTAAGTGACATAATTTTTTTCACTTGCCTTTAAACTATTGCTGCTGTTTGTAACAGCAGACTGTACAAGCAAAAAACTGGAGGCATTGATCCAATAATGCATTTGATTTTTATCATCCATGTTCAATTGTACATGATAACAGTTAGTATCATCTACCGTTTCTTTACCAATTAAAACTGCGCTATAACCTTTGCCGGCATAATTTGTCAGGTTAGCAGAAATGTCAGGTACATCCTGCATTTGAGCCATTATCTCACTAACCAATACTGTATCCTTTAAAGAAATTTCAGGTATCAAAGAATGTACGTACTCGTCTGTTATCAACCACTGCATGTTGAACCCTGAAGGATTTAAATCATCTTGCTTTTTAGAAATTTTTATACACGCTGTAATGCCCATCAATGTTATCAGACCTTCCATGTATATATTACGGATGGCATCTATTTTATCAAGGCCACCTTTGGCACGGATATGTTTTTCAATTATTTCGTCGATGGTTTGTCCGCCTGCAAATTGTATAACTACTAGTAACAAAACAAACAGGCCAAACAAAACAAGGTTCTTCATTTTGCTAATTTAAAATAAAGTTGAAAGATATACTAAAATAATGCCACTGATAATATTATTGATAATTGTACAGAACGGCGAACAAGCACTCTTATTTCAGGCATGTGAAAGTAACGGGTTATGCTTATTTTTAGGTTTTTAAGTGTAAATTTTCAATATAAAATATTTGTATGCAATTTTCTATAAAAGGCAATGTGGTAGACATTTTTAACCAGGTAATATTTTATGGTGAAGTGCAGGTGGAGAATGGGAAAATTAAAAAGATCAACAGAATTGAAGATAAAAAAATGAACGAAAAATTCATTTTACCTGGCTTTATTGACAGCCATGTGCACATTGAAAGCTCTATGCTTGTACCCAGTGAGTTTGCCCGTTTGGCAGTAGTACACGGCACTGTTTCCACCGTAAGCGACCCCCACGAAATTGCAAATGTTTGTGGCATGGCTGGGGTAGAGTTTATGATTGCCAATGGAAAAACAGTGCCCTTTAAATTTAATTTTGGTGCCCCCAGTTGTGTACCAGCTACTATTTTTGAAACCGCGGGCGCTGTATTAAATGCTGCTGATGTCGAAATTTTACTGCAAAAAAATGAGATTAAGTACCTGAGTGAAATGATGAATTTTCCGGGTGTATTGCAGGGCGATGCCGAGGTAATGAAAAAAATTGCAGCTGCGAAAAAATATAATAAACCGGTAGATGGACATGCGCCGGGACTAAGAGGAGAGGCTGCAAAAAATTATATAACAGCTGGCATTACCACCGATCATGAATGTTTTACTGCCGAAGAAGCATTGGACAAATTGCAACACGGCATGAAGATTTTAATAAGGGAAGGAAGTGCTGCCAAAAATTTTGAAGCACTTGTTCACCTGGTGCAGGATCATTCAGAAAACATGATGTTTTGCAGTGATGATAAACACCCGGATAGTTTGGTGGATGGGCATATTAATTTGTTATGTGAAAGGGCCGTTGCCAAAGGTCTTGATGTGTTTAAAGTTTTACAGGCGGCCTGTGTAAATCCTGTATTGCATTATAAGCTGGATGTAGGTTTATTAAGAGAGGGCGATTGTGCCGATTTTATTATTGTGGAAGACCTTACACATTTTAAAACACTCCAAACTTATATTGAAGGCCTACAGGTAGCATCGGATGGAATTTCATTCATTAATGCAGCAACATCCGGGCTTATTAACCAGTTTGATTGTGAAGAAAAAGTAGTTGTAGATTTTTCAATTGCTGATACGGGTGCAAAAGAAATTTTTGTAATTGAAGCCATGGAAGGGCAATTGATCACAAATAAATTAAGCATGCAACCGCACATTGTACATGGTGAAGTGGTAAGCGATGTGGCCAGTGACGTTTTAAAAATTGTAGTTGTAAACCGTTACAAAAATGCTTCGGTTGCTAAATCTTTTGTAAAAAATTTTGAGTTACAACAAGGTGCTATTGCTTCTACTGTTGCGCATGATAGTCATAATATTATTGCTGTTGGCGTGGATGATGAAAGCATTTGCCGGGCTGTTAATTTAGTAATTAAAGAACAGGGCGGCGTGAGTGCGGTAACTTTCAACGGCAGCAACGATATGGTACTGGGCCTGCCTGTTGCAGGATTAATGAGCAATGAAAATGGGTATACCATTGCAGCCAATTATACTGCAATAGATAAAATGGTAAAGGAAGAATTAGGTTCAACCCTGGCTTCACCGTTTATGACATTGTCGTTTATGGCGTTGCTGGTAATACCACATTTAAAATTGAGCGATCTGGGTTTGTTTGATGGAGATGGGTTTGCTTTTATTGATTAAGCATAAGTAGCGGGGTTAAATATTGTAGAAATAAAATAAATAATTAAAGAGCCTTATTCCAATTATGTCTGTGTAATGTAACCCATTCGGGAATAAAATATTGATACAATTATTTCCTTATGAAGAGTATTTTTGTACTATCAAATAATTAATTAGCATTCTGTTTGACTCTTTAAAACCTTAATCCGTTTATAAATAAAATAAACATTATTATATGAACTATTGTAACACCCAGCACAGAGACTGTTTTTTTTAATGTGCCTAAAGAATATATTGGCAAAGAATTAGAAGTAATTGTCTTTACAAAAGGAGAAGGTTTACAAAACAGGAAACTCCCTGAAAAGCAGGTTTCTTTTACCGCTTTATCCATTGATACCAAAGGTTTAAAATTTAACAGAGAAGAAGCTAATGAACGATAAAATATTTTTAGATACTAATATTTTAATTTACAGCTATTCTAATTCTGAACCTCAAAAACAAGCTATCACAAGTACTTTAATTGCCGAAAGTAATTCCTTTATAAGTACGCAGGTTTTACAAGAGCTTACAAATACCATAACCCTTAAGCTTAAATTAAATTATGCTGATGCGGTTAATGCACTCATGAGTGTTGTCAAAATAATAATCTTCACATTAATACAGACGAAACTATTTTACAAGCCTGCACTATTGCGGAACGATATAGATTTTCCTTTATGATAGTTTAATTATTGCCCCAGCTATAGAAAGCGGCTGCTCTATATTAAACTCTGAGGACATGAATAAAAAACAAATTAATAATGGCCAGCTAACCATCGTTAATCCATTTGTTGAGTTAAAATAATTACTGAAAGACTGATTTTTATAACTTTAAAATTTCCTCCCCACTACCTTCATTCTTTAATTTTTGCTGCCAACACTTTTATACCCACACTATCCGTTCCTTTCGGTGCAAAATATTTTGTTTTGAAATCGGCTGATTTACCGGGTGCTATTACATCGTAAATTGTTTCATTGTCCTTTTCCAGCAACGTACCGGTTTTGCTGAAGAAAGATAATTGCAACTGTACATCTTTATAGCTGCATACTTTGGCGCTATTGTCAATGCTACCTTTTATAACCGTTTGGCCAAGCAGGTTGTGCTTATCATGGCTGTTCACTTTTAAAAAAGTAATTGGATTTTTCTTTTCTTTTTCAAGCAACGTTTCGGTAGCCTTTTTATAATTTTCCTTATCTGATGCTGTTTCTGTTGCATTGTTGTTACAGGCCAATAATAAAAGGATGAGTAATAATGCAATACCTGCTATCTTTTTCATCTACAAAATTTATACAAATAAAATGAATATTATTTAAAGAAAACAGGCTGAAGACTAAAAGCACAAAGCGAAAGGCTGAAAGCTAAAAACTTGACTATACCCCAGTTTTGAGTCCTCTGCCTTTGCCTTACGCTTTAAGCTTTCCCCAGCCACAATGCACCACCAATGCTGTTTTGCGCAGCGCCGGTTACAGATGCCAACACGTTCACTTCTTCTCTCCATCTTAACACCCCTATTAATGCCATTATAAGGGCCTCTTTGTATTGTATCAATTGATCATCAGGTAGGACAAGGATTATTGCTTCTTCACTCAATAAATCTCTTAACCGTTCTATTAAAAAAGTATTGAATGCCCCTCCCCCTGTAACCAATATTTTTTTATCCATGGTTTTTGTTTCATTATTTATGATGGCTGCTTTTATTTGAAGCGCAATATGCTCTGTATAAGTTCTTAAAGCATCTTCAACACTAAGCCTTGCATCTTCAATAATTCCGTATACTATCGTCATTCCAAAACTATTGCTCAACGATTTGGGAGCAGGTAAACTGTAATAATCCAGTTTATTTAATTGTTGCAATAACTGTTCATTAAGATTCCCTGCAGAAGCAACTTTTCCTCCATCATCATAGGCCAAGCCTTTTTGTGCTACCAGCATATTTAAAACTTTATTGGCTGCGCACACATCAAAAGCTTTATAATTTCCAATGTTGTTAATAGAAATATTGGCTATGCCCCCAATGTTTAAAAAGTATTGATATTCTGCCAGCAATAATTTTTCGCCTATTGGTACTATTGGTGCCCCCTGGCCGCCAAAAGCCACGTCCATGCTGCGCAGATCGCTTACAACCGGCAGTTGCGTAACTGCTGCAATAGCGGCCCCATTGCCCAGTTGTGCCGTCATTTTTTGATGAGGTAAATGAAAGGTAGTGTGCCCGTGAGAAGCGATTAAATTTACCCTGTGATGCAAATGATGGGCATCAATAAACCGGTTGATTTCCTTACCGATATAATGGCCATAGTCTGCATGAAGCAGTTGATAATTTAATGCAGAAAGATCAACCGCTGTCAGCAGTCTTTCTCTCCAGTCATCCGTATATTCCAAACAATCTGCAGCCAGAATCTGGTAACTCCATTTACCACCTGTTTCAGTCAGTTCTGTAAAAGCAATATCTAATCCATCCAGCGAACTGCCACTCATTATACCAATTACCCTGTAAATCATATTTTTTTGAAATTTTAATTCCTATTTTTACAACGTCAGTTGAAGGTGCAATTTCAAATTTCAAATTCAAAGTTTCAAAATTATATTCATGGTAATTAATCTCAGCAAACAGCATTCGCTGCTAAGCAATTGGGTGAGTGAATTAAGGGATGTAGAAGTACAAAACGACCGGATGCGTTTTCGTAAAAACCTGGAACGCATTGGAGAAGTAGCTGCTTATGAAATAAGCAAAACACTGGCCTGGGAAGAAAAAGAAATTACAACCCCACTGGGTATTGCCAGTTGTAAAATGCTTCAATCTCAACCGGTACTTGCAACAATTTTGAGGGCGGGATTGGGTATGCACAACGGGTTGCTGAATTATTTTGATAAAGGAGAAAATGCTTTTATCAGCGCTTACCGTAAGCACCACCCAGACGGCAGTTTTGAGATAAGTATTGAATACATGAGTTGCCCTGAACTGGATGGAAAAGTGCTCATCATAAGTGACCCGATGATTGCCACCGGAGCTTCTTTGGTAAAAGCCCTGCAATACCTGAAACAAGAAGGCGTTAGTAAGGAAATTCATATTGTTTGCGCCATCGCCTGCACTGTGGGTATTGAATTTGTTTTAAGAGAACAGCCAAAAGCAACAATCTGGTGTGGGGATATTGATGATGAGATTACAGCAAAAGGTTATATTGTACCCGGATTGGGAGATGCAGGCGATCTGGCCTTTGGACAAAAAATGCAATTTTAATCTTACAGTTTTCTTAAACAATGATATCAAATTAACTAACAACATAATTAACAATAATATTCATGTTATTGAAGTGGTTTCACCAGTATTCATTTTTAAACGGTGAGACTTTTATACATGCATTGCAGCTATTTACTGCAAAAGCTTATCTTTAATATTCTGAAGCAAATTTCAAAATGAGAAAATTAGTTTTATTAACCTGTACACTACTGCTTGCTGTTTTAGTTAAAGCACAGGATCCGCATTTTTCGCAATTTTTTTCTTCACCACTTACGTTAAATCCTGCTTTTACGGGCAAGTTTGACGGGCAGTGGCGCATAGCTGCCAACCACAGAGACCAGTGGCCTTCCATACCCAAGGCTTATGTAACCACTAGTGCTTCTTTAGATTTTGGCATCTTGAAAAATAAAATTCCTGCAGGCGATGTTTTTGGAATTGGTATCTCCGGCTTAAGCGATCAAAGCGCTGATGCTGCATTAAAATTAAATTATGGATCACTTTCGATGAGTTACCATAAAGCATTGGACGAAGATGGATACAATACAATCGGTGCAGGATTTCAGGCCACTTATACCAGTGCCATACTGGATTTTACCAAATTAACTTTTGAAGATCAGTTAACTCAAAACGGCTTTACCGGCACTACTGCGGAAAACTTAAATAATGGCAGTAATCAAAATTATTTTGATGTAAATGCAGGGCTTTTATATTCTGGTTCAAGCAATGGTATCAATAATTATTATTTAGGTGCTTCTGTTTACCATATTAATAAGCCAAGTTTAAGTTTTATTGATAAAACATGGAACCTTTCCAGCCGTTTAACGGTTCATGGCGGTGGCTCATTTCCAGTAGGTGATAATCTTTCCGTATTTACTTCGGCCATTTTTCAGTTTCAAAATAAGGCTACAGAAACAGTCATTGGAGGTGCGCTATCTGCCAATGTTAATGGCGACGATGTAAACCCAACAAGTGTTTATCTTGGCTCCTGGTATCGTTTTGGTGATGCCCTTATTCCATATATTGGTATAGAAATAAACGGGCTTCGTATCGGGGCCAGTTATGATATCAATACCAGCAGTCTTAAAGCTGCTACTGCCAGCAGGGGTGGATCAGAATTTTCGCTGATCTATATCAAAAGGGCAGCTTCCAATAACAAGGGTATTCCCTGCCCTAAATTTTAAGGACGGTATTCATTTTATTTAACCGGTTTGCCACTTACATATCTATTTCCTTTTATGTAAAAACGATAGGGCAATAATGCATCGGCACCTGCATAATCTACCCTAATTCTTTTGCTGCTCCCAATTTGCGTTTCTTCCAAAACATACCCGTCTGATGCAATGTAAATAGTGTTTCTCACCAGGCTACCGCCGGAATGAATTTTAAATATGCCCAGGGCTTTAGCCACATTGCCCGGCCCCCTGGTGATTGTATTGTCTGCTATTTTTTTGCCTGTTCTATCCAGCATAATATCTATACCTTCCAATGGTTCTGCCGCCCTTATCAAAATTGCATGCGGTATTTCGCTATCGTTGGTAACTATATTGAACATCTGGTGAATGCCATAGCAAATATATACATAGATGGTACCCCCATGCGCATACATTGGTTCATTGCGTGCAGTGCGTTTTCCCATCCACGCATGCGAAGCCTTGTCCCTTACTCCGGCATAAGCCTCCGTTTCAACGATCCTTGCCCTTGTAATACCATCTTCAAAATTTGTGGTGATAATTTTGCCAAGCAATTCCCTTGCAATCGTTGTAACATTTTTACGTTTATAAAAATCAATGGTTAATTTCTTCAACTTATCAGTACTTTTAAATACAAATTTAAATAATCCGGCATCCAGTAAACAATCAAGCTCAATATACCATGAATAATCAACCATGCTAAAAGATATAGTTATTGCCATACAATCCTACCTGGAAGCCCATCGCTTTATTGTAAAGCACCGCTTATGGAAATGGATATTTATACCAGGTATTTTGTATGCCATCCTTTTTTGTACAGGTATTTATCTTTTCTGGATCAGCAGCGGGCAAGCCATTGATACACTTTTTTCTATCACCGGCTTAAAAAAATGGATGTACACCATTGAAGGAAGCTGGCTGAAATTTCTGTTTATTTTTGGGCAGGTTATTTTGCAACTGGTACTCCTGCTGTTTTATTTTTCTTTATTTAAATATCTTTTTTTAATTATTGGTTCCCCCCTCTTTGCTTACCTGAGCGAAAAAACAGAAGCCATCATGGACGAAAGAGATTTTCCCTTCAGCTTTCCACAGTTACTAAAAGACATTGCCAGGGGTATAAAATTGGCTATGCGAAATGCCCTGTGGCAAACTGTGTATACTTTATCAATCCTGATATTATCTTTCATTCCATTGGTAGGGTGGTTTACCCCTTTGATAGCCCTGATAATTGAATGCTACTATCTTGGTTTTGCCATGCTTGATTACAGTTGCGAAAGAAATAAATTATCCACCTCGCAAAGCATTGATTTTATTGGCAGGCACAAAGGACTTGCTGTTGGAAATGGAATTGTTTTTTACCTTATGCACACCATTGTTATTGTTGGCTGGATACTGGCGCCAAGTTATGCCGTTGTTGCCGCCACCATTAGTTTTTATAAAGTAAAACCCAACTTGTTATGAGTTCAACACTGTATTTAATTCCCTGTGTACTGGATGAGCTGGCTTTAAATACAATACCACTTTACATTATAGATGCTGTAAAAAATTGCCAGGTAATTTTTGCAGAAAATGAACGTACTGCCCGCCGCTTTTTAAAAAGTATTTGCAAAGAAATTGTCATTGACAATTATGAATGGTTTACCATTCACAAAGCAGAAGAAGAACAAAAAAACAGTTTCAGGCACAAGGTAAAAGAACAAAAAAACATTGCCATTATAAGTGAGGCGGGATGCCCCGGTATTGCAGACCCTGGGCAAATTTTGATTGAACTGGCACAGCAATTAAATGTTACCGTAAAACCATTGGTAGGGCCAAGTTCTATACTGCTGGCATTGATGGCTAGCGGTATGAACGGACAGCAGTTTGAATTTGTTGGTTACCTGCCCATTGATAATGGCGAAAGGATAAAAGCAATAAAAGAACTTGAACTTACCTCTCAAAAAAAACGGAGTACAATCATTTTTATTGAAACACCTTACCGCAATAATCAACTGGTAGAAACTTTACTTAAAACCTGCAAGCCATCTACAAGACTGTGCATTGCTGCTGAACTTACGGGGCCCAATGAATTCGTGAAAACAAAAACTATTGCAGACTGGCAAAAAGAAAAAACCGACTTTCATAAAAAACCGGTTATATTTTTATTACAGAGTTAGTAAATTAAGATGTTTAATTGCCGGAAGTATTGATCACCTGCTCAATTCTATCTACAATGTATTGCCCGTTTTCAGCATTTTTTCCATTATAATTTTCTCCACGCCAGGGTAAGCTTTTCCGGTACTGAACATAATGCAACTTAATTATTTTCCCTTCAATATTGTTGATGCTGTCAGCAATGATTTTATCAGTAACAGAGAAATATAAAGTACGCCTGTCGTTAGGTCCCTGTTGGGTAATGATAGTGTTTGGCGTAACACTGGTTATAAAACCTTCATAAGTTTTAAAAATATCACCCTTGTGCGAAATTTTATTTACAATACCGGATTGCTGCCCATCGCTGTACTGGTTAAAATAAAACCAATACACATAACCGGCAACAATCAATAAAAAAACAAATATGAATTTCCATAAAAATCTTTTAAAGGCACCTGCTTTTTTGGGTTGTAGTGGGGTAGTACTGCTGTTCTCCATAATTTTTATTTGCAAGTTAATTATAATCCATATTTATCAATCAAATAAACCAATGCTGCCATGTTAAGTGCTCCAAGGTGCAGTTCTCTTTTACTTACATTTTCAAATACATCCGTGCTTGCATGATGTACATCGAAATACCGCTGGCTATCGGGGTTTAATCCCGCAAGAGATGCGCCAATTTTTTTTAACGGGCCCACATCCGAACCACTTCCACCAGCAGATAAATCATATACGCCATAGGGATAAAATAAATTTTTCCATTGCGCAACTTTGCTGAGTTGAGGTTCATTCATTTCCAGTCTAAACCCTCTTGGTGTAAATCCTCCTTCATCGCTTTCAAGGGCAAACAAATGTGTTTCATTATTTTTTTCTGCCAGTTCCAGATACTTTTCACCACCACGTCCACCATTTTCTTCATTCATAAACATCACCGCACGAAGGGTTCTTTTTGGTTGAATACCCACTGCTTTGATGGCTCTTAATACTTCAATGCTTTGCATTACACCGGCACCGTCATCCTGGGCTCCTTCTGCAAGATCCCAGCTATCCAGGTGCCCACCCACAGTAATAATTTCTTTGTTGAATTCTTTTCCGCGAATTTCCCCCACCACATTATAAGAAACAGTATCCGCAAGCATTGTACTGGTATTGGTAAAAGAAGCTGTTACCACCATTTTCAATTTCAGTTGTCTGCTCAGCCATTCTGCATCATTGGTACTAATCGCTACTGCCGGAATTTTTGGAAAAGAATCGTTGTAAGCCATTACCCCGGTGTGTGGAAAATCGTCTGTATTGCTGGCAAGGGAACGGATCATGGCTCCAATAGCACCATAGCTGGCGGCTTTGGAAGGACCAGCCCATCTTGAAAGGCCGCTTTCCCCATATGCCCTGAATGTATGCACGTAAGTGGGGTTCATTTCAAAATTAAAAAATACAATTTTACCTTTTATAATAGCAGTGCCTAGCTGATCCAGTTCTTTAAAACTTTTAACTTCAACCACGCCGGCATTGATGCCTTTTTTACCTGTGCCTAATGAATTACCCAACGAACATAAATGCAACGGATAAATTGGTTTGCCCGCTACCTGGATAAACCCTTTTTCTTTGATCCCTCTTACCCAATGTGGCACCATGCAGGGCTGCAGGTAAACCGTATCAGCACCCGCTTCCTTCAACATCAGAGCTGTTGCTTCTACGGCTTTTTGCGCCTGGGGCGAGCCTGATAATCGTGGACCGATTTTTTTACAAAGAAAGCGCAGGTTTTCATATGCTCTTCCATTTGTTAAAACCTCATCTGCTATTTTTTTGATCATAATGGAATCCTCTGATTGTGCAATACAAAAAAAAGGAGACAAAAGAATGGCAACTGCGGGTATAAATTTTTTAAACATTTTTTAAATTGAGTTAACAAACTTAGTGATTTAGCTGTTATGCGAATACAATAGCCCTATTTTATTCTGCAAAATATTTTTAAGGACAATCAATAATAAACAGGTATATGTTATAAAAGACAAGTGGAAAATTTTATGCCATAAATAAATAATGATATGCTATGTAAATTGATGATAAAATAATAAAAGTGGTAAGTTGGGATGGATAATAAATTTGTAAATTGTGCAGAATTTAAAAAAGCTGCTAAAAATTATAGTCTATGAATATTGCGATTGTTTGTTACCCCACCTTTGGTGGTAGCGGTGTACTGGCAACAGAACTGGGCAAAGCGCTTGCTGATAAAGGACATAATATACATTTTATTACCTACCAGCAGCCGGTAAGATTAAGTCATTTTCATACCAATATATTTTATCACGAGGTAAGGGTTCCTACTTATCCTTTGTTTGATTATCCGCCGTACGAAACAGCTTTATCAAGTACGATGGTAGATGTAATTACCAACAATAACATTCAGTTGCTGCATGTACATTATGCCATCCCTCATGCTTCTGCAGCGTATATGGCCAAACAGATACTGGCTAAAGAAGGCATCCATATCCCTGTAATTACCACTTTGCATGGAACTGATATTACATTGGTTGGAAGAGATAAAACCTATCGCCCGGTAGTAACTTTTTCAATGAATGAAAGTGATATCCTTACCGCGGTATCCGACAATCTGAAAGAAGAAACTTACCGCAATTTTGCTATTGAAAAGGATATTGAAGTGATACACAATTTTGTAGATGTAAAACGCTTTAACCGCAAACCGGTAGATGCTTTTAAAAAACTGATAGCGCCCAATGGCGAGAAAATAATTGTGCATGCAAGCAATTTTCGTAAAGTTAAAAGAGTGGATGATGTGGTAAAGGCATTTTTACTGATTAATGAAAAAATTCCCTCTAAATTATTATTGCTCGGCGACGGCCCCGAACGCCCGCCCATTGAGGCAGAAGCAAGAAACAGCAATGCCTGTGATGCAATTAAATTTTTGGGCAAGCAGGAGCAGATGGAAGATATTTTACCCATTGCCGATTTATTTTTGTTAACCAGCGAATATGAAAGTTTTGGATTGGCAGCGCTGGAAGCAATGGCTGCTGAAGTACCCGTGATATCAACCAACGCAGGCGGATTGCCCGAAATAATAATCAATGGCAATTGCGGCTATATGAGTAATGTGGGAGATGTGGAAGACATGAGCAAAAACGCCATTCTTATTTTACACGATAAAGTAACACATGATCGTTTTAAGGCAAATGCACTAACCCAGGCTAAAAAATTCGACATTGGAAATATCGTTCCTCAATATGAAAAATTGTATGAGCGTTTAATTGTGCTGTCACCTGCGTCTTAGCCATTGTTCCGGATTAAGATCACTTTTTTCGTTGCTGATAATCAAATCCATTGCGCCGATGCCATCCAGGTTAGCGGCAACTTTTCCTATCACCTGCCCGGTTTGTACCATTTGCCCCTTATTTAAATTTACCCCGGATAAATTACTGTACCCCGTAAAATAACTCCCGTGTTTTACCACTACCATTTGCACATCATCATAATTATTTACAAGTACAACTTCACCTCCAAAAATTATTTTAACCGGCGTTCCAATATCGCAACCAATGGAAATACCCTCGCTTACTATTGTAACATCTCCTACTTTATTAGATCCATAATGTAACAGGGGATATCCTTTATCAACAGGCCAGGGAAGAATGCCTTTGTTTTTTATAAAATTATCATTTAGTGTTATCGCTGCAGTTGAATTCAGCAATGCATTTTCTTTAGCCACAGGTATTGCTACAGCTTTTTTTGCGGGTTTCGAAATGGTTTTTGTGTTTGTATTTTCGGGGCTGTTATCGTTACTGTTTTTTGCTGCTTTCAATTCCGCATTCCTTATCTTTCGCTCTTCGTTTGCTTTTGCTGCCGATGCCCTTTTTGCTTCTTCAATTGCTCTTCTGATTGCCGCAGTAATGGCATTGCTCACTTTCATCATTTGCTTTTTCTTGGCAGCCACCTGGTTATTCAGTTCTTTACCCTGGGCTTTTAACTGCTTTACAACCTGATTCTTTTCTTCCTGCTGCGATTGTAAAATGTCTGCTTCTTTTCCCTGCACTTGTAGTACAGCGCTTTTCTTTTTCTTGGTGCCGCTTAGTTCATTGATACGGTTTCTTAAAAGTTCCTGTGTACGCAAAATATTCTCCCCCTGCATCTCCCTGTAATTTCTGTAACTCTTTAAATAAGTGATCCGTTTGATTGCATCATTAAAACTGGAAGCTGAAAATATAAAATTTAAAAAGTCGGAATTGCTCCTGTTTTTATAGGAATAAATCATGCTTTTGGCATAATCCCGCTTTAAAGTATCCAGCAGCAACTGCATTTTATTAATATCTTTCTGAGATTTATAAATGGTGTTGTTCAGAAAATTAATATCCTGATTTATATTATCAATTACCTTTTCCTGCAGACTTAGTTTTCTTTCTATCAAGGCCTTTTGGCTAATTATTTCTTTGGTAGTTTTTCTGTTTTTATTCAATTGTTCCTGGGTTTCTTCTATATCCCTTTTCAGTTGCTGGCGTTCTTTTTCAAGTTCCTGTTGTTCTCTGGTAGCAGGCGCCTGCCCTATTACAGCGGCACTAAAAATAAACACAGAAAAAAAGATTACAACAAATCTTATCATGAGCTAAGTTTACTTGGATAAACAAAATTACAATTCAGCATGCAATTTAAGGGTTAGTAAAACTAACGCTAACTGTATTGCATCATTGCAAATAACGCTTAGTTGCGTTTATAATTTTTAGGTATATTAAAAATTATAGACAAATCTTTGTTAAACTCCCACTGTTTATAATTTAACTGGATATCTAATTTATTTTTTTCTGACACTGTTATTTCTCTGTAAGTTGAAAACGTGATTCCATTAATATTTTCAAAATTACTATAGGTAATATCTGCCGTTCTGTTACGGTTAATATCAACATCATCCAGTTTACTATGAGTGAGGTAATGAGTGCTTTTTTCAATGGTTAGCAAATTTTTAAAATATTTTCCCAGCGTGGCCAGCAATATTTTTGATTCAGTTTCTTTGTAAGATATTACACTGTCATCAAAAAAAACCGGGTTGCCAATCAGTAAATTCTGCAATGTTCTAAAATCAAAAGGAATGGCCGAAACCTCCTGCAAATAATCTATGGAACGGTATTGTACCTGTTTATTAATTTTATCTATTACAAAAACGCTGTCTTTTTTTATCAACACCCTGAATGCTTCAATATTAAAAACGGTGGCATACCCTGAAACCCATATCAGGCTGTCTTTTAAGATTCTTACATAGGCAGTTATATTGGGCGGATTGCCTTTACTGTTTTGATAATCTACTTTTATTTTAGCGGAAAAAGTTTTAAAATCCATCTCCTTTTTATGTACATCTGCCAATGCTTTTTTAATTACTAAAAGCGAGTCGTGCGCCGATGCATTGGTTATCAATACGGATACAGTATCCTTTTTTGCAACCGCTGTTTGTATTTTTTTGGCAGTTTTACAACTGCTTATAGTTATTGCAACAAGCAGTGCAAAATAAAGCAAGCGTATCTTAAAATATTTATTGATACTGTATTTCATTTTACTCATTTTTTAATGTTTCCCTGTATGACCAAATCCACCCTCACCACGTGTAGTGGTATTCAATTGCTGTACCAATATAAGGTGTGCTTTGGTTACTGATGCAACGATCATTTGTGCAATGCGATCGCCATGATGAATGGTTTGTGACTCTTTACTTAAATTGATCAATATTACTTTTAATTCGCCGCGATAATCGCTGTCGATAGTACCTGGTGTATTTAAACAGGTAATACCTTGTTTGATTGCAAGGCCGCTTCTTGGCCTTACCTGGGCTTCAAACCCATCGGGTAATTCAATAAATAATCCAGTTGGAATTAATGCTCTTTCCAATGACTGAAGAATGACTGGTTCCTGAAGATTAGCCCGCAGATCCATGCCTGCAGATCCGGAAGTGGCATAAGCAGGTAATTCGTTGCTGGATTGGTTGATGATGTTTACTGGTATATTTTGCATGGGCGCAAAGGTAATGATGAGAATATGATTTTTTACATCCGGTAATTTAAAATGAATCTGAATGAGTGTTTTATTTTTGCAATAGTATAGTAGCATAGGCTACCAATCCTTCTTCCCTGCCAACAAAACCCATTTTTTCTGTTGTAGTAGCTTTTATGGAAACATCGGTTACCTGTAATGAAAGTATTTGTGCAATTGCCTCCTGCATCTGGGGAATATAATCTTTAATTTTTGGCGCCTGCAGGCAAAGGCTGCTGTCAATATTTACAATGCTGTATCCTGCATGCTTAATTAGTTCAAAACTTTTTTGCAACAAAATCTTGCTGTCAATATTTTTAAAGGAATTATCTGTATCCGGAAAATGTACCCCAATATCTCCAAGGCAGGCAGCCCCCAGCATTGCGTCGCAAATAGCGTGTAGCAATACATCTGCATCGCTGTGGCCCAAAGCACCTTTGTGATGCGCTATTTTAATACCCCCCAACCAAAATTCCCTGTCGGTAACCAATTGATGAAAGTCAATACCAAAGCCAATTCTAAAACTCATTGCAATTTATTTTACGGTGTAGAAACTGCGCAAATGTACGATTCTGCCAAAACAAAAAGCGTTCTGTACAATGGCAGAACGCTTTTATAAAAAATTAATATTTTATTTTTTTTCTTCTGTATCTGCAAAATCAAAAACCAAACTAAAACGCAACGTATTTGATAAAGGATTGCGGTTAACCCCATTGCCTGAAGGCAAAAGATAGGAGAAGTTTAAACCAAACATTTCATATTTTAAACCAGCGCCCAACGTAAAATATTTGCGGTTTCCTTTGGCCGGATTTTCATAAAAATATCCTGCCCGTAAAGCAAATTGATTTTGGTACCAGAACTCCGCACCCAAAGAAGCCTGCACCTCTTTTAATTCTTCAGAAAACCCGCCGGGTGCATCGCCGAACGAATTGAACCAACTGCCAACAACACCCTGGTTGCGATATTTTTGAAGTCCGGTGCTATCTCCCAGAGCGGGCGGGGTAGGCACTAACAATTTATGAAGATCAAGCCCAAAAGTAATTTTACTGTCTTGGTCAAATACCTTGGTATAAGCTACGCCTAATCCTAAATTGGCAGGAATATAATCTTTTTGGGTAGCATCGTTTGTATAACTGATTTTTGAACCCAGGTTGCTGAGGGTTATACCGTAGTTTAATCCTGAGCCGTCTTCCTTTACACCGGTATGAAACACACTGATATCGGCTGCTACAGCGGTACCTGGTTTATAAATAGTCCCACTGTTATTCGGGTCTCCACTTGCCAAACTGGAATTAATATAACGAAGGGCAATGCCCACACCTAATTTATCCGACAGTTTGCGGGAATAACCTAAATCAAGCGCAAATTCACGGGGACGATATTGCCCTAATTCGGAACCATTATTATCAGTGAATTGTATATTACCCAAACTGAAATACCTCAGGGAACCAGAAATGGCCTGCAACTCATCCAGTTTATAAAACCCGGATAAAGATGCCAGGTAAACATCATTTATATCAAGGCCTTTTAGCCATGGAGTATAAGTTAAAGACATTCCCGCTTTATTGGTATTAAACGGCGTTTTGGCCAAATTCCAAAAGGCAGAATTGGCATCTGCAGGAGTAGCGACTCCAATATCTCCCATTCCGCCTGCACGTGCATCGGGAGAAATGCGCAAAAAAGGCACCGCAGAAGTTACTACATTTATAGGATCAGTTTGCTGGGCTGTTACCATACTGGTTACACTTCCCAGTAATAAAACCAAGGCAGTTAATTTAATAGTTGCTTTTTTCATTCTAATTTTTGTCTTGTTAAGTAGACATACTTTCGATAAGCGGGGAATTTTGGAATTGTAAAATAATAAATTAACGGGTATTAGTACTAATACTAAAATAAAATATTTGTGAAATTAGAAGATTTTTTTCAATCAACCGCATAACCTATGTTTTAATAATTAATTTAAACATTTTTTATCCTATACCATTTATATGAAATAGAAACGGTTTACAAGCAGGTTTATTGCCTAAAAAAGAGGGAGGGTTGTGCCATTGTTAATTTAAGTAAATACATTTTCTTTTGTAGGTTAAATAATGGTCTTCATTAGAAAGTACCAGGATATTATGGCGGGAATTTTGCTTGTATATCCAAACCATAAAAATTAAGAAATTTTAAAAGCAGCGACATACAATAAAATGATCATTTTTCGTTCATTCATCAATAAATAGTGTTGCTAAGATTTTGGTAAAAGT
>JAYUBR010000287.1:0-2063 GCA_043740775.1 Ferruginibacter sp.
TTTTTATCGGGAACAATTTCCACTCCTTCCAGTTGCACACCGCGTTTTTTAAGCAGGTCCATTTCTTCGGCAGGAAAATCATATCCTACGATAGAAATCTGTTGAATGGGTGTAACAAAATTACTGGCAGCATACGCTACATAAGTGCCGGAGCCACCTACAATTTTATCTACTTTTCCAAAGGGGGTTTCTATGGCATCAAAAGCCATGGTACCTACTGAAATTAACGACATGTTTTGTTTTGATTTTGGTTGCTGAAAAATGTACAATAAGCTGCAAAAGTAATGGTTTTGCTTCAAGGGTCTGGCAGTGCTATAACAGTATTGTTTATTTTATTGCATTACAAGTAATGGCTTGGGATGATGTGCTATATTAAACAGCTTACTATATTCAAAATACCTTATCGCCCCTTTTAAAGTTATTAAACTGTTGAACTAACTTTGATGCATTATCGCAGTGGGCGTTTTACTGATAAATACTTCCAGCAGTGATTATTAATTTTGCACTCATTTTTAAGTTTTTTTATTATGCTTATCCAGATACATCCCCAAAATCCGCAACCAAGGCTGGTAAAGCAAGTGGCAGAATGCCTGAAAGATGGAGGCGTAATTGTTTATCCAACCGATACCATTTACGGGCTCGGATGCGATATTTTTCAACACAAGGCTATAGACAGAATCTGCACCATTAAAAATATTGATCCATCGAAAGTACAGTTGAGCTTTATTTGCCGCGATCTTAGCCATTTAAGCGACTACACCAAAAGTATTGACACCCCTTTGTACAGGATGCTGAAAAATTATTTGCCAGGACCTTACACTTTTATTTTGCCGGCAAGTAAGCAGGTACCTAAAATTTTGCAAACCAAAAAAAGTACCATCGGTTTGCGTATACCTGACAACGTTATTTGCCTGCATATACTGGATACATTGGGTAACCCAATTTTAAGTACTTCACTGCCCGGGGAAATGGTGGAAGAATATACTGACCCTGAAATAATTCATGAAAAATTTGGTAATGTAGTGGATATTGTGATAGATGGCGGAACCGGCGGCATGATACCCTCTACCATTGTTGATTGCGTAACGGATGATTGGAGAATTACAAGACAGGGAATGGGAGAATGGGTAGCCTAACGGGCCTAACATGTGTAAAAGGGATTTATTCTATTATTTCTGTAGCAGAAAAAATACTAAAACTTTTTCGGTGGTAAGCGCATAAACCATGTGTGGCAATCGCTTCCCGGTGAAAAGCAGTGCCATAACCTTTGTTATTATGCCAGCCATAGTGCGGATATTGAAGATGCAGTTGTTGCATATATTCGTCACGGTAAGTCTTAGCTAATATGCTGGCAGCGGCAATAGAAGTGTACAGACCATCGCCTTTAATAATACATTGATGGGGTAAATTTTTATACGCTTTAAAACGGTTGCCATCTACCAGTAATAATCCCGGAGCAAAGGGTAATTGATCCAGCGAAAGGTGCATCGCTTTAAAAGAAGCCTGCAAAATATTAATGGTATCTATTTCATTATTGTCAACTGCAGCCACTGCAAAAGCGATACTTACTTTTTCGATGATTGGCCGCAGCAGTTTTCGTTCTTCTTCTTTTAATTGCTTACTGTCATTCAACAAAGGATGATTAAAATCTGATGGCAAAATAACAGCCGCAGCAAACACCGGACCGGCAAAGCATCCACGTCCGGCTTCATCTAGCCCGGCTTCAATTAATTTTTTTTGATAATAAGAGAGTAGCATGTGGAACAAATATCCGCCAAAAAATGCAAAAATGAATTCATTCTGCAAATACAGTCATTGCTGTACTAAATTTGCACCGCTATGGATAAAATTTTGGAGCAACGCAATAATAAGCAAGTGGCCTTTTGGTTATTAACCGGTGTGGCAATGATTGTGGTACAGGTGCTGATAGGTGGCATTACCCGTTTAACAGAATCGGGTCTTTCGATAACAGAGTGGAAACCCATAACTGGTGCATTACCCCCTTTAAACAACGCAGCATGGCAGGCAGAGTTTGACCGATACAAAGTAACCGACCAGTTTAA
>JAYUBR010000288.1:0-6933 GCA_043740775.1 Ferruginibacter sp.
GAGCATATCAGGTAGTCGGTATATAAGTCTACAAAGTTTTCCACAGTCAGTCGATTTTATTGAACAAGGTTATGATTTATTTTGCGTAAGGTGAGTTACCAATATAAAACTATGTTGAATACCTTTAAAAGTGTTGTAGATAAGAACATTTTTAAAACAGGGTTCAGCAGCAGTATCCCTTTTTATCATGTGTTCCGGGAGATATTGTTTTTGAAGTATTTCGCAGCAAAGCCACAGCCCCATTGCGGTTGCTGTAGGATATTCACCACTCATGTGTTTATACCTGGCTATGGTAACGTTATTATCCATTAATGATTCACAGCAGGAATAGTATTTTAATAAAGGGTTGTCTCCATTTTCACCAGTAAGTAATACATCAATTTTTTCACCTTCAGGTAAATGTTTTTTTATAAAACCGGATAGCTTTTCTTGCATGATGGATTCATCTGTAGTATGCAAAGTATCTACTGCAAGTACTTTTGCAACAGCACCCTTTTCATTTCCATTTACCAAAAACATAGTGGCTGCTTCACCTGCAATACTGCCCGGCGAATCTGTTTGATATAAATTTTTATTGGAAACAATTTCTTTTTTATGATAGCCACTTTTTTCATTAAAATTATAATTGAAAGAAGAGATGTCATCCACCGCCCCAAGCAGGTAACTGCTTAAAGGGTTTTCATTTATCATCATGGCTGCATCAATCATAGCATATTCAAATGCAAGCCCGGGTTGCGAATGGGTGATATTATAACCATGGTTTTTTGTAAGCAAACCTATTTGTGCGGCAATAGTATTGGGAGTACTCTGCACAAAATTGATGGGCGTAAGCAAGCCTTCATCATACTCAATAATCTGGTTCATAAATTTTACACAATCTTCTTTTCCGCCATTGACTGTTGCAATAATAATACCATCGGGAGCAGGATTATTTTGAAGCAGTGGCATTGCAGCACCAACACCCATTCTTACCGCCTTACCCATCCTTCGCAAAATACCCGGAGGGATGCTATCATAGCGGGGTTCAATTGCTAGCAACTTCCCGTCTGCCAATTCATGTAATTTATTTAAATCAACATCATGAAACGTTTGCTGTGGCGATATGCAGGATGTTTGATGTATATAAAACATGATATCAGGCTTTAGAGAAAATAAGTGATGAGCAATTGCCGCCAAAACCAAATGAATTGGACATAATATGTGTTAACGGAGTTTTTTTATATACATGAAAAGGCGCCAGCTTTGTTGTTGCTATAGCATTGGTAAAATGAAGACCGGGATACAATTCTTGCTCTGCTAAATTTAAAATACAATACACTGCTTCAATGGCACCGGCAGCACCCAATGTATGTCCGGTGTTTGCTTTGGTAGATGTAAATGACGGAACCTGTTCAAACAGGCGCAGCATGGCAATACTTTCTACCAGATCATTATTCCCGGTGCCGGTGCCATGGGCATTAATGAAATCAATTTGTGATGGATGCAATTTAGCCGATACCAGCGCATCCTTCATTGCCTTAAAAGGGCCATCTCCATTATCTGACAAAGAAGAAGCATGAAAGGCATCATTGGCATTTGAAAAACCACTTAATGATGCATATATCTTTTTATCATTTACGTCTTCTTCTTTTTCCAATACAAGAAATGCGGAACCTTCTCCCAAATTTAATCCTTTACGGCATTCGTCAAAAGGGGTGCAATGTTCTGTTGATAAAATATGCAATGCATTAAATCCGTTGATGGTAAATTTTGCCAGGCTATCGAAGCCCCCGACAATAGCCCTGCGTACCCTGCCGCTCCTGACAAGTCTTGCGCCATACATAATCGCATTGGCAGAAGATGAACAGGCGGTATTGATCGTATTGACAGGTCCGCCAATAGAAAAATATTTTTGCAGGTACATGCCAGTAGCTCCAAAATCATAGGAGGCAAGGTATTCAGAACCGGGTGTATCTTTTTGAGAATCCGTGTACATTTCATCTGTTAGGCACATGCCACCAACTGTGCTTGCGCCAACAAAAGCTGTGTTGGAAGATGAGATATCAGCATTGCTTAAGCCACTATCAGCAAGTGCTTCTTTAATGGCATGTAATGCCAGTAAAGTTGTTCGGGTAACGCCTGGTTCGGGTGCCTTTAATTTTTCTTTCAGTGCTTCATTACTGATCTTTATTTCACCAACAGGAAGTGTACCCGAAAATTTTGAAGGAAACATATCCAGGCGGCTGATGCCAGATTTACCTTGCCGGAGTGATACAAGGTTTTCTGCTACAGAATTGCCTATAGCACTTATTACACCTAAGCCGGTAACAACAATCCTGTTCAAAAAATATGAGTTTATTTTGTTCGGTTCTTTTCAATATAGTCGGCCATGGTATTTATATCTACCAATATCTTTCTGCCTTCTTTCGGGTCTTCAATTACAATACCATATTCACGATTTAGCAGTACAATCAGTTCAATGGAGTCAATAGAATCCAGTCCTAAACCTTCTCCAAACAAGGGTTCATCATCTTTAATATCTTCAGGGTTTATAGATAGCAGGTTTAAAAATTCTACTATTTGTTTTTTTAACTGTGTTTTAAATTGAGTACTTTCCATAACAAATTTTTCAGATCAGGTTTTTTCTTTTTAAACCGAACAGTGCAATTAACTGAATTAATATTGTAATCGCCAATAAAGGTAAAATACTTATCAGAACATCTTTCAGTTTACCACCTTCTAAAAATAACCCATAATAAGCTTCTAAACACCAATGCAACGGTGATAATTTTATTACCTGTTGAAAAGATTCAGGCATTGCAAAACTCGGTACCAGCAACCCTCCGATAGCGGCCATTAATACGATGGATACAGCGCCTATTCCGTTTGCCTGCTCCTGCGTTTTTGCAAATACGCCTACACAAACAGCAAAACTTACCGCACACCATCCGCAAATAAACGACACAAAAAAAAGCCCCCCAAGGTCTATAGGCAAATTTAACTTAGGCAATCCCATTAAAGGAAACAACCAGATACCAATGGCAAAAATTACACAGGCCTGCAAGAGCGTTACAAACAGGTAAGTAATTTGTTTTGAAAACAGGGCAAGCAAATAATTGGTGGGTAAAGTTTTCAGGCGTATAAAACTTCCATTCAATTTTTCTTTCACCACATTACTGCCTAAAGAAATCACTACAAAAAACATTGCAAAAATTGTCCATGCAGGAATATTGTGTTGCGTTGCATTGGGAATAGTTTTGCTTCCATCTCTTGAAATGGGCACTTCATTAATAGCAACCTGGTTATTTATAATTTCATTCTCTAAAGCAGGGGGCAGTTCTGTTTCGTTCAAAGAAAAGTAGATGCTTTTTAATACCTGCTTGCTTTGCACCATTTGTAAAGTACTACGCAAGGCTCCTTGTATTGATTGTCTGAAGGCAGCCTGCAACACTGGATGGTATAATAAAGTAATTGGTTGCACACTATCGTTGCTTATTTGCAAAGTATCTGTTTGCAATCCCAAATTATTCAACGCCTTTGTAGCAATAGCTTTTGCTTTTGAGACTACCCTTAAGGAAAAATCCGGAGGAATGATGATGGCGACTAAGGCATCTTTTTCATGCATCCGGTTAATTAATTGTTTTTCTGTTTCATTGGCAGTTACCTTTTTCACCTCAAACATTCCTACTTTTCCAATAGCGGTTACCAATTGCCTGCTGGCATCACCGGTATCTTTATTGCACAACAGCAGCGGTACTTTATTTTTATTTACCAATTCAAATGTACTGTTTTGCGTAGCTGTAATTACAACCGCCAGCACAATGGGCATTGCAAACATCACTATCAGCCCAACCTTGTCACGGGTAAGTATTTGCAGGTCTTTTACTATGGTAGCCCAAAGTTTATGCATCAGCTATCCCTATACATTTTACCGGTTAAATGTATAAACAATTCTTCCAATCCTCCCTCTTTATGATCTGTCAGTAACTTACTTAAAGAATCATGTACTATAATTTTTCCGTCTTCGATCATAGCAATCATATTGCAAAGATCTTCTGCTTCGTTTAACTGGTGAGAAGTGTAAATAAGTGTGGTGCCGTTATTGTTTAATTCTTTTAAATAGCTGATGATGGCCTGCCTTGTATGTACATCTACGCCTACCGTGGGCTCATCTAAAAATAAAATTCGGGGCGTATTCATTACACCAATGGCGAGGTTTACCCGGCGCTTCATGCCGCCGGAAAATTTTTCTACGGGTTTGTTGCGTACATCAGCAAGGCCCAAAACTTCCAGTAATTCTTCAGATTTTTTTTTGATGGCAGCCTTATCCATTCCCGACCATGCACCAAAAAAGTTTAGGTTTTCTACCGGACTTAGTTCCTGGTAAAATGAAAAATCCTGTGGTACAAATCCAAAAAGATTATTGACTATTTTCCTGTTGTTAATTACCTCATTGCCAAAAAGCCGGATGCTTCCCTGCTGATAATTAAGCAGGCCTGCCATACAATTCATTAAGGTTGTTTTGCCTGCACCATTGGGGCCAAATAAGCCAAAACGTTCTCCTGTGGCTACTTCCAGGTTAATGGTACGTAAAGAGGGAACTGTCTGACCGGGGTAGTTGAATTCAAGATTTTGTATGCTTAGTGCAACAGGGTTCATGAATTCCATTTTATTTTAGAAAGTGCTTCAAATGCATTTTTTTCTATTTCGGATATCTGTAAAAGGTAATCGCCCATTACATCAAAATCTGCCTGGCTGCCAATTCTTCCTTTATAAATACCTGCTGCCTGCACCGCAGCATTACGCCACATATCTCCTGCCTGTGTAAATGTTTTGGATATCTCTAGTAAAATATCTTTGCCATAAAAACCATGTGCCTGTTGTAAAAAAGCAGCATAAATATACCTGAACCCACCACCACCTGTTCCTATTTCTTCCTGCATGCGTACCAGTTGTGCCAGGTATAAACCTGCCATTTGCGGGCCTAATTTATCCTTCCATTTTTTTATCTTTTTTCCGGTAGCGGCGATGCCTTTTACACCTGCAATACTGCCCGGAATCCTAATCATGTGGTTCACATTTCTTTTGATACCTGTTTCAATGGCTTTGCGTATTTGCTGGTCTGTTATAATTTTATTTTCCTTTGGGTAATAGATCTGGCCTCTTGGTGCCAGAGCCCCTTTTGCAAACCGAACCCTCTCCAGTTCGTAAGCGGATAAAGAAGTTACGCCTTCCATAACCGGGTCGCTGATGAGGTATTTATCATCTTCTTTTCCATACACGATTATATTATGTGCATTAAAATGAAAGCGGTATTCTTTTGGAAAATAGGTGAGGTAATATACGCCTACCTGGCAACCCACTGGCTGGCCATATTGCAAACATTCCTGCAAATATTTTTCTGCTGATTCTTTGGAGTTGAATTTTTTTCTTACAACCGGAATATCAAGCGCATTACAGGTTCTTTTAAATATAAGACCCGGCATGGTACGAAAAGCAATGGCAGGCCCCTTGTTTATTTTAAGAAACGGCACATATACAAAAAATAAACCTGATCCTATACCAAAGGCAAGGGGCTCAGTAATTTTATCTACGCCTATTGTTCGTAATAAATTAGTGGTTACTCCATTTTCGCAATGAGCAGCCTGCAAATGTTTAAATTCATGCTTCATGCACAGTCATGGTTTTTAATTCTTCTACACTTATATTAAATGCTTCGGCGTATTGCTGTAATTTTTTTTGTGATAATTTTTTAAATGAAGCAGGTTTTAAATGTTGCCTGATGGTCCATTTCCAAAAGCCGGTATAGGCAGCAACAATGCCAATATCCATTAACCGCAATTCCATAAAGAACAATACCGGGCTTGCTTCGTTGCTGATTACTTTTTGGCGGGCATGCTCAATCCTTTGTTCAATATCTTCCCAGGCCAGATCCAATGCGGTAGCTTTTACTTTCCAGCCGGTACTTAGTCCGGTAACATATTTACCGGAGTTGTCAACTGCATACACAATTTCTTTGGTTAGTTTATTAAGTGCGCCATCATCCTGGGGGATATCTTCTTTTTTCATGTTGTAATGTAGTTTATAATGAAAAAATATGCGTTTAATGTGGCTTAGCTTATCACCCGAAATGATAACTCATTGCGGTATCAACAAACTGTAAGCAGACTGTACATGTAAGAAAAACGGGCGCTTTCCGGAACAAGCAATAATATCTTATCGCCGGTTTTTAGTTTTCCGCTGTGAAATAATTCATCCACCATCAGGTAAACCGAGGCTGCTCCTACATTTCCTACCTCGCTAAGGTTTACGAACCATTTATCATAGGTGATACCCGTTTCGTTTACAATCAATTGCTGAAAAATCTTTTCTTTAAAAAATTCACTCGACATGTGCGGTAGAAAATAATCAATCTCTGCTGATTTGATGCCATGTTTATCTAACGCCGCCTTTAAGCCAACACCGCCGTAGGGCACTATATTTTTACTAAGCAGTTTTACATCCTGCTTAATGCTAAGGATAGATTGGTCTATAATTTCATGAGGAGAATAATCGTGATAACTTTTTAAGGTGCCATCTTTCTGTTTTTCGCAACCCATATACATACATGCTCCCAGTTCATTTGCATACGAAAAACCTTCTATCCAATCTACCCGAAGGCTGATGCCGGATTCATTTTTTTTGTTGGATATCAAAAATGCCGCAGCTCCGTCAGATAACATCCATCTTAAAAATTCTTTTTCAAATCCGATGTACGGGTCATCAGAAAGTTCCTTCAATTTTTGCGCTTCGTCTTCAAAATTAGTTGCAACCAGGGAAATAGAAAACCGTTCTGATCCGGTAGCAACCGACTGCTCCACGTCGCCCGTTTTAGTAGCGAGGTAAGCATATTTAAATGCATGCATGCCGGCGCAGCATACGCCGGATGGAGAAACTACTTCAAAAGAATTTGCT
>JAYUBR010000289.1:0-2059 GCA_043740775.1 Ferruginibacter sp.
TCCAAATCACCGTAGCAGTTTTTCATTTGTTGTTCCAGGTTACCGGTGGCTGTTAAAATTCCATTTTCATCCATACTAACGGCACCGGAAATTTTAATATCGCCCCCGATTTTTACAGCATGGCTATAACCATATTCTTTTTCTACAGTTGGCCGTAACAGGAAGTAGTCTGGTTTTTGAGCAACAACAGTAGTGTCTTTTGTGGTTTCTTTTGTTGCGTTCTGCGGCAGGTGGTTGCAACCCTGCGCCGCAATAAACAATACAACAACAAATGCTGCTGATTTTAGCTGGAGATAAAAGTTAAACTGTTTTTTCATTGTTAGCGTTGATTTTAAATTGTTTTTTAAATTAAAGATTTACAGACATAAGCATGGATTTATACACAATGGTTTAATGTTTCCCGGGCCGAAATAAATGCCAGGCCAAGCTCTTTTTTTGCCAGCGCACTATCATATACAATAGTTGCATTGGCAAGCGGCGCCTGTTGGTTAAGCATTCGTGAGATGTCGGATACAGCATAGCTTTCGCTCGCTATCAGGTAATTTTTATCATGAAGCCCCATAAGGGTTGCCGCCTGAAAAATAGATTCGGCTACATCTCTTACATCAGCCATTGCAACAAATGCATCTGTTGCAAAAAGCATTTCTGCTAAAGGATTGGGGGCAATCTTATTTTTAATAAGGTATTGCAAACCTATTGAGGTAGAATCGGGGCGGGCAGAAAGGCTGTTGCCAGTTACCCAAACGGGAGAGACACTGGTAATTTCAACATTCAGATTATCGTGACTGCTGATGAATTTTCTTACGGCCTGGTTGGCTAAAAATTTCGCCTGTGCATAAGGGTGATCCTCGTTGCTGATATATGGCTCATCTTGCTCCGAAAAGATATGACCGGGTTGATAGGTTGCAGGTGCTAATGGAAAAGAAGTATTCCATGCGGCAACAGACGCAACCATTACTACCTTCCTGAGTCCTGTTGTTTTCGAAATTACATCAAGAAAATTTTGAGTGCCTTTTACGGTTGGTTCAAACAATTCTGTCTGTGCATCTTTTACATCCAGCATAAAAGGTGTGCCACAATGCACCACAATGTCACAGCCTTTTACAAAGGCTTCCACCGCGGCAATGTCACAAACGTCGCAGGCAGCAACAGACAGGTTTTGATTATTGTCCAATTCATGCAAATGCTGGTACTTGCCGGCATTGGTAATGTCGGTGGAAGAGACTTTTACTTTATAGTCTTCTTCAAGAAAAATTTTGGTTACATAGCTTCCGATAAATCCTGCACCGCCGATTATTCCTACTGTTTGCATGATAAAGTGTTTGAATTATTTGGGATATTTCACTGCTGCCAGAACAGTTGAGCTATCCGTCATAAATTAATTTTCAACCGTTCCCAACATAAATGTTACTCTGCCGGTGGCGAAATTTGCAAGGTCAGCATTGGTTGCTTTTCCTTTAGACGATTCCAGCGTTTGTTGCATTGCAACAGCATCGGTAAGGACCAGCTCTGCCATTCGATAGTATGCCGGAACTGCTCCATTCGGCCCGGGAATGAATTTTGTAAGTTCAATTCTGTTAACGTCTTTCATGGAGAGCGCTATGGGCGTATGCGTAGTGGCATAATAATCTTCAAAATCAGCCGGCTCTATGGATGGCCATACAATACTGTTACTTTAATCATGGCAGTTGGTTTTAAATTTTTCTATTTTTTTTTATTTGAAATTGCTGTTTGTTAAACTATTTTTCTTTGAGATAAACAACAGTATGCTTTGTTGCATTGCTATTCATATAATCTACGGTAAGCTGTATATTGCCTGAAACAAGTATCTCGAAGTAAAGCTTTCTATACATACCAGGTGGCATGCCGGGGTATTCAAAAGTGTTATTTCCTGTATAATCAAACTTAGCCCCAAACACTTCATTTTTTCTCCACAAGGCATTGTCACTTTTGAAAAATTCAACCGATTTAGTCTTATCAGCTTTATCAGTATATATCCCCGTCAATTTATCAATTGTTGCTGTTTCTACAGTAAGATTTTCCACCATACTTACATCGT
>JAYUBR010000290.1:0-20583 GCA_043740775.1 Ferruginibacter sp.
GAAGATTTTTATGAGCTGGTTGTAATTTAGAATTAATCAATAATACTATTATCTTTAAGGGATAAGAGAAGCACCATGAACTTTGTATATAAAATTCTTATTACTACCGTAAATGTTTTTATACTGGCAGCAATTTTACCGGGCGTAGCTATTGTAGATAATAATATTGTTACCGCCATTATTGTAGCCCTGGTGCTGGCTGTGCTGGATGCAATTGTAAAGCCCCTGCTCATCTTACTTACTTTACCTGCTACTATTTTAACCCTTGGTCTTTTTTTGTTTGTCATCAACGCATGTATTATTTTGCTGGATGCTCATTTTGTACATGGCTTTCAGGTAGATGGGTTTTGGTATGCACTGCTGTTTAGCATTGTGCTTTCTTTCTTCAATTCTTTTGTACATAAGCGGGCTTTTCCGGATGCTAAAAAAAGCAACCAGTTTTAAGCTTTGTGTATCAATTATTGTCCAGGCAAAAATAGCCCTGTGCAGCATAGTTGTGTCACTCACTTTTACTTTTTCAGCTCCATGGTACTCCCCCTAATTTGTAACTCTTTTCGTTATTTATATTACCCATAAAAGCAGTTAACATTTTTACTGCATCAGCCAAACCGAAAAGTAATGTACCTGAAAAAATCCCACATCCGATATCCCACATCCGAAATTTGTATGTAACATCCTTTAACTTCACACCCTAAATAAAAGGGTATGCAGTTCCATAGAAAAGATTATTCCATCGAAGACCTTACCGGCCTGTATAAAAGTCTCTTACTTCCACGGATGATTGAAGAAAAAATGCTGGTATTATTGCGGCAAGGGAAAATATCCAAATGGTTCAGCGGCATTGGACAGGAAGCCATTTCGGTGGGCGTTACCATGGCATTACAACCTGATGAATGGATTATGCCACTACATCGTAACCTGGGTGTTTTTACAACAAGAAAAATGCCGCTGAATAAATTATTTAAACAGTGGCAGGGCAGTAAAGATGGTTATAGCAAAGGCAGGGAAAGAAGTTTTCATTTTGGCAATAAAGAACATCACATCTGCGGAATGATATCGCACCTTGGTCCGCAAATGGCCATTGCAGATGGCGTTGCACTGGCATACAAGCTTAGCGGCAGTGATAAGGTTTCTGTAGCATTCACCGGCGATGGAGGTGCCAGCGAAGGCGATTTTCACGAAGCACTGAATGTTGCTGCCGTATGGGACCTGCCCGTAATTTTTGTCATTGAAAACAATGGCTATGGTTTAAGCACCCCGGTAAGCGAACAATACCGCTGCTTTAGCCTGGTGGAAAAAGCCCGTGGATACGGCATGGAAGGCATACAGATTGACGGTAACAATATCCTGGAAGTGTATAATACTGTAAAAGGGATAAGAGACTATTGTATCACCAACCAAAAGCCTTACCTGATTGAATGCATGACATTCAGAATGCGTGGGCACGAAGAAGCCAGCGGCACCAAATATGTACCTCCACATTTATTTGATTTATGGCAACAAAAAGATCCCATCATCAATTATGAAAATTATTTGCTGGAGCAGGAAGTGTTGACTGAACAGGCCATTACCGACATACGCAATGAATACAGCGAATACATAGAAGCGGAATTAAAAACGGGTTACGAGTCAATACCCATTGTGCCGGATACAGATGAAGAGCTGGAAGACATTTATGCATACCCTGAAAAGAAAGCCGTTTACTTTAAACCACACCCAGGCAAAAGCTATCCTGAAAAACGTTTTATAGATGCTATCAAAGAAGGTCTCTACCAATCCATGCAGCAACATGACAACCTTGTTTTAATGGGGCAGGACATTGCTGAATATGGGGGCGCCTTTAAAATAACAGAAGGCTTTGTTGAAAAATTTGGAAAAGAAAGAGTGCGCAATACACCCATTTGTGAAAGTGCTATTGTGGGGGCAGCACTCGGGTTATCAATGGAAGGATATAAGGCCATGATGGAAATGCAGTTTGCTGATTTTGCTTCGGTAGGCTTTAACCAGATCATCAACAACCTGGCAAAAATTCATTACCGCTGGGGACAAAATGCGGATGTGGTAATCCGTATGCCAACGGGTGGTGGCGTAGGCGCCGGGCCTTTTCACAGCCAGAGCAATGAAGCATGGTTCGTGCATACACCTGGTTTAAAAGTGGTGTATCCTTCCACCCCAATGGATGCCAAAGGATTACTGATTGCAGCCATCAACGACTCCAACCCCGTATTGTTTTTTGAACACAAGGCACTGTACAGAAGCATTAGCGGACCGGTACCAGAAGAATATTTTGAAATTGAAATTGGCAAGGCAAGGCAGGTACAAAACGGCAACGATCTTAGCATTATTACGTATGGTGCAGGCGTACACTGGGCAATGCAATATGCAAAAGATCATCCCGCAATATCTGTTTATATTCTTGACCTGCGTACCTTATTACCGCTGGATTATGAAGCCATCAAAACAGCCGTACAGGCAACGGGCAAAGTGTTACTGTTACACGAGGATACTTTAACCGGCGGCATCGGCGGTGATATAGCCGCCTGGATTGCAGAAAATTGTTTTGAACTACTTGATGCTCCTATCCTGCGCTGCGCAAGTCTTGATAGCCCGATACCATTTAATATTGAACTGGAGAAAAACTTTATGGCTTATAGCAGGTTGGATGAATGTGTGGAGAAGTTGGTGAATTATTAGCAGAGCCTGTTAAACCCTTTAAACCGTTATTGGAGATGATGCATTTGATTTTAAAATAGTAGCACTTAAAATTTATAATTCTGTTAAAATGATTATTGAAATTGCCAATGAAAAAACTCACTATTCTATCGCTGTTTTTCCTTTCCTTTTTTATTGATGATTTTGCCTACGGTCAAACATTCAAAGCTGCCGCCGCTGTAAGAATTATCACACCCAATCCTTTATTGCCCGTATCTGGTGGTGTGGGTTTACCAAACCCTGTCACTATTAAACAAGGCGAACTGTTTGTGAGGGCGCTGGTTTTTGAAAAAGGCAATATGCGGATTGCAATTGTAAATGTTGACAACCTCGGATGGTCATCTATATTGGGCGATCAATCAAGAAAACTGATCAAAGGAATTCCACCACAAAATATTTTGATTGGATGCACGCATACACACAGTGCACCAGATGCATATGCTTTTCCGGATGAAAATGGAAAGACCGGTGCGGATTTAAAATACCTCGACTGGTGTACAAAACAAATAGCAGATGCGGTAAATGAAGCCATCAAAAACCTGGCTCCCGCCTCGTTAAAAATAGCGGTAGGTGAAGCAAAAGGAAAGATTGCTTATAATTATTATGCAGGTGAATTGTACGATCCACGGTGTGGTGTTATACAGGCCATTGCCACAACAGGAAATAACAAAGACAAGCCTATTGCCACACTGGTAAACTATGCCATACACCCCGAAGTGATTGGTTCGGAAAGAGGAATATTAAGTCCTGATTTGTGCGGCCCTTTGTACGACAGGATTGAAGGGAAAGTGGGTGGTATTGCGCTCTTTATGAATGGTGCGCAGGGAGGCATGGTGACTGCCGATAACCGACTCGAAAATGGCAAGGAAGCCAATGACTGGACAGAATGCATCCGCATAGGAAATTTACTTGCGGATGAGGCGTTGCGCATCATTGCAACTGCAGAAGAACAGAAAGATCCCGTTTTATATTGTACTTCAAAAAGTATTGAATTTCCGGTTGAATCTGCCATGATGAATTACATCATTCAAAATTCTCCCTTGAAGTATGCCAGTGCCAAACCGGGGGGTGTGTCAGCACAAATAAACCTGTTAAATATTGGCACAGCGCAGGTTTTAACCATTCCCGGAGAAGCGCTTCCCAATATCGGGTATTATGTAAAACGCAATATGCATACAAAGTACCCGTTTCTTTTCGGCCTCACCAATGATGCCTATGGGTACATGTTAACCAAGGTAGATTTCAACAGCTTCAAACGATATGACTACATCAGCAAAACAAGCCTCGGAGAAAATACCGGGGAAATTTATATCAATGCGGCGTTGAAGCTGATTGCAGAAAACCCGGCTTCGGAAAACGTAAAATAAATGAAGGAAATCCATCAGGTAGAAGTCTTCATCCTAACCCGATAATTCCTTTCCAAAGTCTCCGCCCAAGCCAGAAGTGTTAGCTAAAGAAAACGTTGCGTAATCCGAAGCAGTATTTCATTCGGTAAACCAAGGTTTTTTCAGACCTGTAAAAGAATTGAAAGGAAACGCTTAAACCAAAATGGAAGATGTGAATTTCAACAAATAAAGCATCTCAATATATCCTGATGCAACCCTTGGCTCTTTTTGAATGTCAGGAATGAAAAACTATTATGAAATATTTTGTACTGTTAATGTATGCTGGTATTGTGATGACGATTTTTGTTAGTTGCAAAAAAGAGCCCTCGAAAATTATTAATAATTCCACTTCTATCATTGGCAAATGGGAGTTGAGACAAACTGTGGGTAATACACCGGTAAAAAACTATGCTCCGGGAAATGGTTCAATATATGAATTTACTGATTCCGGCTATTCAATTTTTGCCAATGGAACGCTTATCAAAAAAGGAATTTACAATACAAGTTTTGATTCAACAGCAAGTGAGGTGACAGGTATAGTAGAATCCCATTCCGGTCAATTTACAAATAGAATCATCTTTAACAATGACACTATATCCAATAAAATATTTTACCATATTTCGAATAATAAACTGACGTTCATTTCAGGATATTTTCCATTGGACGGAGGTTTTTCCAGCACTTATGAAAGGCAATAAAACTCCAGGCATCTGTTTAAATCATGTTGCAGAAATAAATTGCCATTCATCTTGCGGCTGCAATACACTATACTGCGCAAGGGACAAAACAGTGAATCATTTAGCTTGAAAAACTCACTAATTTACCCCTTGCGGAGTATAACTCTTCAATCGTCCTTGCCACTTTTATCCCCAACAAACCAATGCTCCTTATCTTTAAACAGTACATTAAATGTAGTGAGCGAACCATAACAACGCGTAATGTATTGCTGCAGGTTTACCTTTTCTTCATCACTCAGTTTTTTGTTGCTGTTGATGTTTTGTTCCAGCACCCTTAACCTGTCCCGCAGCATGACAACTTTGTGAAAAAAATCAGCTACCGGAATTTCCTTGGGCTTTAAACTTTTATCGGCAGGCTGCAATAATAAGGTACCACCAATCCATTTTTCACCGAGAGGTACAACCTCCGTCACGTTGCCCCATAAACGCAGTATTTTTAAAAGTGATTTTTCTGTAGCAGAAACTGTTTCTACCTCCGCAGTAACATTTTCGGGAATAATTTCATCCAGGCGGGCATCTGTTTTATCAATTTCTTTGGTACCATGGTTGATAAAAGAAATGAGGTAAGTAGCGTAGCGTACACCAATAATAACGCCAGGTCCGTATTGTGTATGTTGCAATCTTGTGCCAATGCCTAAGGTTGTTTGATCCATGTATTTTTTTCAAAAATATCATTTTCAAAATAATTTAAGGCGTTTCTTTTTTACCTTCTGCAATCAGCAACTCAATTTTAAACTGGTAAGATGCATTTAAAATATACTGGTAAAAGTTAACGGCGGAAGTGTTTTGGGTAAATTCAAAATCTGGCCGGTAACGAATCATAAATGTATCAAGGTTGTTGCCTTCCAGCCGGGTAATTCTTTTTACCAATGTTTTATTAAACCGGTAATTGATATAGGTTTCCTGCTCCTGTTCCAGCAGCCGGTTTTGCATGTATTTTAAACGCTTGTTTCTTTTAAACCGAAAAATATTTATGAATTCATCCAGGTCAAGGCCACCACCACCCGAGTATTCAGAAACAGAAGTTTTAATATCAGGCCGCTGGTAATTGAATATTTTCGCATACTCGTTCCTGTTAGCAATGGAATCTTCTTTAAAACTTTTACTGAAAACCCGCACTTCTTTTAAAGTCCTGAATTTTTCAGCTACCCTTATGTGCAAGGAGATATCAAAGCTGCCAATATTTTCAATTTGCCTTACAGCAAAACGGGCCGTTGGTTTATTGTTATATACAAAAGTGAGGGAATCTTTATCGCTGGCACCAATATCATAATGTCCTAAAGAATCGGTAACAGTAACTATACCACTGGTGCTTTTTACCGTTACACCTTTTACCTGGGTTGTTTTGCTTGAATCGTACACCGTACCGCTGATAGTTAGCTGGGCGGAAGCAGAACCTGCCAGCAACAACAAGGCAAGTATACAACAGTAAGTTTTTATTGAATGTTGCAAGATGTAAAAATTGTAAAGCGCAATATTACATCAACATATTATGTTGCGGTAATAAAACCGGCCTTTTAACTGCGATTTTGCAATTTTAAAACCTGGGCAATAATTGTTGGGTAATGCTGATGTTCCAATAAATGAATTTTGTTTGCCAGTGTACCAGCCGTGTCAGTATCATCTATTGAACAGGTAGCCTGGAAAATAATATTGCCATGATCATACAGTTCATCAACATAGTGAATGGTAATGCCACTTTCTTTTTCTCCAGCGGCAATAACAGCCTCGTGTACCCGGTTACCATACATGCCTTTACCGCCATAGTTAGGTAAAAGTGCAGGGTGAATATTGATGATCTTATTGGGATAAGCTTTTATTAATAAAGAAGGAATCTTCCATAAAAAACCGGCCAGCACAATTAAATTAATCCCCCGTTTTTTTAATTCGGCTATATAATGATCCGTATTAAAAAACTGCTCTTTATCTAATAAAATAGTATCTATCCGGTGATGTTGGGCAATATCCAAAACGCCGGCTTCTGGTTTATTGCAAACAATCAGGGCTATTTTGCCTGCAGTTGATTCCCGGTCAAAATGATCAATAATTTTTTGGGCATTACTGCCTGCGCCACTGGCAAAAACAGCAATCAATGGAATAGCTGGTAGTTTCTTACCCGAAAGCTTTATCCATACTTTCAGCAGGTAATTTTTAAAAAAAGCAAATTGCCCTAAAGGAATGCTGATTAATAAAACACATAAAGGCCAAAGGAGGGTAATCAATATACAATAGCCCACTGTCCACAAGATTTTTTCTTCTATCGGTGATAGCTCCATTATTTTTCGTGCTCCAATACCACATAAACTTCCCCCCAGGGCAAAAGTAAAAATAATCAGTACCAGGTTAATGCTATTCACTTTCCAGCGTTGTTGTAATTTTTGCAGCATCCGGCAAAAATCAATTAAAAAATCCTTAATTACTAACCAGCCATAAAAAAATATGGAGGAATTTCTGTTTACAAAAACATGACAATAAGCATTACTCAGGTCAAACAATCCGCTGAAAATCAAGCTGGACAAGGGAAAATTTTTTTTAACAATGTTGATATTATGTGAACATACTAACTTAATTTTGCAGCCACAGAAGGATATTCTTCCACTTAAGCATTCGAATAACTGTATGAGTCGCTATAGAAAAATCTTACAAAAAGTCTTCGCAAGTTTACTTTTCATTGCATTGGTTTCTTTAAATAATACCAGTTTTGCCGCTGATGGTGAAGCGTTGTTTAAAGCAAACTGCGCTAGCTGTCACAAGCCGCTGGAAGATTATACAGGCCCAATGCTGCAGGGTGCAAGAAAAAGGGAACCAAGCCCTGAATGGGCGTTAAAATGGGTGAATAATGTGAACACCATGTTAGAAACTGATGCTTATGCAAAAGGGCTGCTGGCCAAGTATGGGGCAAAAATGACACAGTTTAAATTAAAGGAGGAAGAAATAACTGCCATTCTTGATTATGCAGATGCTTATATCCCTCCCCCCCCACCCGGCGGAGGAGTAGCCGGAGCTCCTGCCGAAGACAATTCTTTACTATTTGGAATATTAACACTGGTATTGGCCGTAATAGCATTAATATTATTACAGGTTAACAGCAGCCTTCGTAAACTGGCAGACGAAAAAGATGGTGTTTTGCGCACAGAGCCGGTTCCTTTTTATCGCAATAAAAGTTATATAATGATCGGTGTTTTGGTATTGTTTTGCCTGGGGGGGTATATGACTATCAATGCCGCAATAGGACTGGGGCGTATGAAAAATTACCAGCCTGAACAACCCATTTATTATTCACATAAAGTACATGCCGGCACAAATCAGATCAGTTGTTTATACTGTCACGGAGGCAGCCAGGATAGCAAGCATGCAAACATCCCATCTGTAAACGTATGTATGAATTGCCACATGGCTATTAAAGAATACAAGGGAGATCCAATTGTGAAAGAAGATGGCAAACAGGTAAACGGCACGGCAGAAATTCAGAAATTATACCAGTATGCGGGCTGGAACCCCGACGCAAAAAAATATGACAAGCCAGGCAAGGCGATTGAATGGGTTAAAATTCACAACCTGCCCGACCATGTTTATTTTAACCACAGCCAGCACGTAAAAGTAGGTAAACAACAATGCCAAACCTGTCACGGACCTATACAGGAAATGCCTGAAGTATACCAGTTTGCTGAGTTAAGCATGGGCTGGTGTATTAACTGCCATAGAGAAACCAAGGTTAATTTTTATAATAAAGAGTCCGGTGAAGGCAATAAATTTTATAGTATTTACGAGAAGTTTCACAAGGATATTAAAGAAGGTAAACTGGATAGTGTAACCGTGGAAAAAATTGGTGGTACTGAATGTCAGAAATGCCATTACTAATTAATTAGCAAATGTGAAAATGGCGCAATGTGAAAATAATGCAGGGTATAACCATTTTCAAATTTTCAAATTTTCGAATTTTCAAATTGTAATATGAGTAACAAAAAGTATTGGCAAAATTTTGGAGAATTAAACGAATCAGATGCTTTTAAAAAGGCGGCAAAAGATGAATTTAAAGAAAATCTGTTGCCATTGGAAGATCTCGATGATGGTTTGTTAAATGCCAAAACTCCCCGCCGGGATTTTCTTAAATACTTGGGGTTTAGTACAGCAGCAGCCACTATTGCGGCCAGTTGTGAAATGCCCGTACGCAAAGCGGTGCCTTACTTGCGTAAACCAGATGACTTGATTCCTGGTGTTGCTAATTATTATGCATCCACGTATGTAAATGAAGGTGATGTTATACCGGTAATTGTAAAACAAAGAGATGGCCGCCCGATTAAAGTAGAAGGTAACGAAGCATCTGCAATAACAAATGGCGGAACCAGTGCACAGGCGCAGGCTTCTGTATTGGATTTATATGATACTACCCGCTTGCGTTACCCAATGCAACAGCATGGTAAAGATTTTAAAGAAGTTACTTCTTTTGATGCATTTGATAAATTGATTGCAACTGCAATGGGTACAGTTGCAGTAAAGCCAACGGTGCTTTTGACCTCTACCATTACTTCTCCGGTAACATTACAAATAATTACAGAATATCTAACCAAAAGCCCCGCCGGCAGCCGCCACGTACAATATGATGCGGTAAGTTACAGCGGTATGATTTTGGCCAACCAGGCATGTTATGGTAAAAAGGCTTTGCCATCTTACCATTTTGAAAATGCAAAAGTTATTGTTAGCCTTGATGCAGATTTTTTAGGAACCTGGTTAAGCCCGGTTGAGTTTGCAGGTCAATACGCAAAAACAAGAAAAATTACGGGTGAAAGGCCTGAAATGAGCCGCCACATTCAGTTTGAAGGCGCTTTAAGTTTAACCGGAAGTAATGCGGATGACCGCTATTTACACATGCCTTCTCAAACAGGAGCCATTGTACTGGCACTGTTATCAAAATTGGGGGGATCGGTTAGCGCTCCGGCAATAACGGATGCAACTTTAAACAAAGGAATTGAAGCAGCAGCAGCAGCTTTAAATGCAAACAAAGGCGCAGGATTGGTAGTTTGCGGAAGCAATGATGTGAACATACAAATTATTGTAAACGCCATCAACGAAGTTATTGGAGCAAATGGTAAAACTATTAACTGGGCGGTTACCAGTAACTACCGCAAGGGCATAGACGCAGATATTTTAAAACTTACAGAAGAGATGAATGCAGGGGCCATCGGGGCATTGCTGGTGTACGAAACCAATCCTGCTTACACTTATTATGATAGCAAGAAATTTACAGACGGTTTAAAGAAAGTTCCGGTTACTGTTTCTTTTAACGGAACGATGAATGAAACTACCGAACTGTGTAAGTTCAGTATTCCATCGCATCACTGGCTGGAAAGCTGGGGCGATGCAGAAGCAAAAACTGGTTTTATAAGTTTGCAGCAACCAACCATCAACCCGTTGTTTAAAACAAGGCCTTTTCAAACATCCTTGCTGAAATGGAGCGGCAATGCCAGCGACTACGAAACTTACTTTAAAACCTACTATACCACAAAAGCGGGTTCTGCAGATAATTATGATACAGCATTACAGGGCGGGTTAATTCAACCCGCTGCAATGCCTGTTGCGGGTGCTACTTTCAGTACTGCTGCTGTAGCAGATGCTGCCGCAAAAATTGCCAATGTAAAAAGTGGTAATTACGAAGTGGTTATTTACCAAAAGGTTTCAATTGGAAGTGGTAAACAAGCCAATAACCCATGGTTGCAGGAAACACCGGATCCCATTTCAAAAGTAACCTGGGATAACTACGCCATCATGAGCCCGGCTTTGGCTAAAGTGGTATTGGGTCTTGATATAATTGGCAGCCAATACCAGGGAGATGGATATGAAGTACATCCGGAAAAGCCTACCGTTAAAGTAACGGTGAATGGTAAAACGCTGGAACTGCCGGTATTGATATTACCGGGTATTCATCCAAATGTTATTGCGGTTGCTTTGGGTTATGGCCGTGAAAGTGCAGATAAAAATAAAACAAGCGAGTATATAGGAAAATCAGCGGCTGGTGCAGGTTTTAATGCCTATCCATTTGTTGGTTTTGATGGTACAGGCTTTATTTATTCCGCTCCTGTGGAAATTGCCAAAACAGGCAATACCTATCCTTTAGGACAAACACAGGTTCACGGTTCTTCAGAAAGCCGCCCCGTTATTTATGAAACAAGTCTGGCAAAATTTATAGCAAACCCTGAACAGGTTTGTGAAGAGCCCAATACAGAAAGAGCAAAACTGATTCCTTTTGGTGGAAAAGAATATGAAAAAGATGCCACCATTTATCCCCAGTATGACAGGCCGGGAATTAAATGGGGTATGAGCATAGATCTGAATACCTGCACTGGTTGCAGTGCCTGCGTAGTTGCCTGTACTGCAGAAAATAACGTGAGTGTTGTTGGTAAAACGCAGGTAATGAAAGCGCATGAAATGCACTGGTTGCGTATTGACCGGTATTTTACAGGTGATATGAACAATCCTGATGTGGTTTTTCAACCAATGATGTGCCAGCATTGTGATAATGCACCTTGCGAAAACGTTTGTCCGGTTGCAGCAACCAACCACAGTAGCGAAGGATTAAATCAAATGACTTATAACCGTTGTATCGGTACAAGATATTGCGCCAATAACTGTCCGTTTAAAGTACGTCGTTTTAACTGGCTTGATTATAACGGAGCGGATAGTTTTCCTGATAATCAAAACCCATTGCTTGGAGTTGATCTGAATGATGTAACGCTGCAGATGAATGATGATTTAACCAGAATGGTATTGAACCCGGATGTTACGGTTCGGTCAAGAGGGGTTATTGAAAAATGTTCTTTCTGCGTACAGCGTTTACAGGATAGTAAACTTGTAGCTAAAAAGGCAGAAGATGCAAGCCTGGTAAGAAATGTAAAGACGGCTTGTATGCAGGCCTGCCCTACACATGCCATTAGTTTTGGTAATGTAAATGATAAAGAAAGTGATGTTTATAAGATCAGGTTTGTAGATCAGAAGCATAGAAATTTTTACGTATTGGAGCAACTGCACGTATTGCCGAACGTAAGTTATCTTGCTAAAATTAAAAATTCAGACAGGCATGTAACCAACGAGAAGGAAGAGGAGGCAGAAGGAAAGGAAGAGGGTATAAAAAAAGTTGAAAAGGAAAAAGCATAAAACCAGTCTAATTTTTTACATGCACCTGGTTTATTTTGAATAGTAAGTTGTAACAGAATTTGAAGAGTGATTGATTTGAGGGAGTTCAATAAAGGTTTACAGTACAAGGGAGTGACACAACGATGTTCAACAAAGTAGTGTTGCCGGTAACATAAAATAAAAAAACTGATAGCAGACGCTAAAGGTTAAAAGACAAAAGATATATGTCATTATTAAAGTACGAATCACAAATCAGGGAACCGCTTGTAGATGGTAACAAAAATTACCACCAGGTTACAGAAGACATTATAAGCCCCATTGAGATGAAGCCAACCCGTTTATGGTATATTGGTTTTTACATCAGTGCAGCCTTATTGTTGTTTGGCGTGTATAGTATTTACCGGGAGGTTACTTATGGTATCGGTCAGTGGAATGTAAACAAAACCATTGGATGGGGTTGGGATATTACCAACTTTGTATGGTGGGTAGGTATTGGTCATGCCGGAACGCTGATCTCTGCCATCTTATTGTTGTTTCGCCAGGGTTGGAGAACAGGTGTAAACCGTGCTGCTGAAGCTATGACAATTTTTGCGGTAATGTGTGCGGGCCAGTTTCCTATATGGCATATGGGCCGGGTTTGGCTGGCTTTCTTCATCATGCCTTATCCCAATACAAGGGGTCCGGTATGGGTAAACTTTAACTCCCCGCTTTTGTGGGATGTGTTTGCGATATCTACGTATTTTACTGTTTCTCTTTTATTTTGGTATTCTGGTTTATTGCCCGATCTGGCTACAGTAAGAGACAGGGCTAAAACAAAATTGCGTAAATTATTATATGGTGTTGCTTCTTTCGGCTGGACGGGAAGTACCAAACACTGGCAGCGCCACGAATCATTGTCGCTGGTATTAGCTGGTTTGGCAACGCCACTTGTATTATCAGTACATACTATTGTATCTTTTGACTTTGCCACTTCCGTAATTCCAGGCTGGCATACTACCATCTTTCCTCCCTATTTTGTGGCAGGTGCCATTTTTAGCGGCTTCGCCATGGTGCAAAGTCTGATGATCGTTTTAAGAAAAGTTTTTTCACTGCAGGAATATATCACTTTGGGTCATATTGAAGCTATGAATAAAGTAATTGTTTTAACAGGATCAATTGTGGGTATTGCTTATATCACCGAATTATTTATAGCCTGGTATGGCCAAAATCCTTACGAATGGTACGCCTTTAAAGAAAACAGGGCTAACCTTTTCAGTCCTTACGGCTGGAGTTATTACCTCATGATGTTTTGTAATGTTGTATCGCCGCAGATGTTTTGGTTTAAAAAATTAAGAAGAAATATCGGCTTTACTTTCTTCATGAGTATCATCGTTAACATTGGTATGTGGTACGAGCGTTTTGTAATTATCGTTACCTCCACTTACAGGGATTATCTTCCCTCTTCGTGGAGTACTTATTACAGTCCCTCTATTTATGAAATTGGATTTTATCTTGGAACATTCGGATTATTTTTCACCTGCTTCTTTTTGTTTGCAAAATACTTTCCTGTAATTGCAGTGGCTGAAATTAAAAGTGTATTAAAAATCACCGGTGAAAGTTATAAAATGAAAATGACGGATTTAGAAAAAGCCGATGCAGAAAAATTTTATATAGAAGAAGTAGAACATGCACACTAGAATTAATAATTGATAATTAATAATTAATAATTAACATGGCTGGAGGAATTAAAAAATTTGTAGTTGGGTGTTTTGATGATGAAGCAGTATTGTTTCCTGCGGTGAAAAATGTTCGCCGTGCCGGATACAAAATTCATGATGTTTACACCCCTTTTCCTATACATGGTTTAGATCATGCGATGGGTTTAAGAGAAACCAGTATACATACAGCCGGCTTTATTTACGGTATTACCGGAACGGCTACTGCACTAACATGTATGAGCTGGATTTTTACCAAAGACTGGCCATTGAATATTGGGGGTAAACCGCATTTTGCATTACCAGCCTGGATACCTATTACTTTTGAATTAACCGTATTGTTTGCAGCAGTAGGTATGGTACTTACTTTTTGTTATTTATGCCAGCTGTCGCCTTTTGTAAAAAAACATCATTTTCATTTAAGGGCTACGGATGATCTTTTTGTAATGGTGATAGAATGCACTGACAAAACCAATGATGAGGAAGTACAGACTTTTTTAAAAAATGCAGGAGCATCCGAAGTAAATGTACAGCTTGCAGAAACAGGGTGGTGGTTGGGCCGGTACGACAGGGAACAAAAATTATACAGGGAACTGGAAAAAGGATATTAATAAGAAAAAAGCGTACGGCGTTTTAAAAAGATTCACATAGATATTTCAACAGAGGCAATGAAAAAAAATAACATCATAACCGTTTTAGCACTTTCACTGGCAGCAGTAAGTGTAATAACAGGGTGCAGCGACAGCAAACGCCAGCCCGGTAAAATTTATATGCCAGACATGGCTTACAGCCGTGCGTTGGAAACCTATTCTTTGCTAAACGATACTGTGTTTACCGACAATCCGGCCAATCCGGGACATGAAATTTTTTATAACCGTAAACCAGTTGATGGTACAATTGCGGTGGGAGAATTATTTCCTTATACTTTATCCAACGATAGCAATGGATATAAATTAAGTGAAGCAATTAAAAATCCATTACCAGCTTTAAGTAAAAAAGATATGGAAGAAGCCGGCAGGTTATTTAATATAAACTGTGCTGTTTGTCATGGTGCAGGTGGAGCGGCCAATGGGCCCTTGTCTTCAAAAATTGGCGCTATTGCAAATTTAACACAGCCAACTTATGTTGCTATGGCTGATGGTACCATGTTTCATTCCATTAATTATGGAAAAAATAATATGGGAAGTTATGCTTCTCAGTTAAGCAGAAAGCAACGCTGGATGATAGTTCATTATATAAGAACCCTGCAGCCAAAAGCAGGAGCAACCGCTGGTACGGCAACTGTAAAAACAGATAGCACCGCTGCAAAAAAAGACAGCACAACAAAAAAGGCATAAAAAATAAAAGAATTCACTCAAAATAAAGAATAGATGAATCAGTCATTCGAATTACCAGGCAGTTATAAAAAGTGGACGATGGGTCTCCTGATCGTTGGTGCGGTTGCGTTACTGTATGGTTTTATTATGTATCATCCTTTTGATCATGCTGGGCATGGCGTAAATTTAAGCGGTACCCGTTTTTGGGCTGTGTTATTGCAAAACAGTGTATATTGGTTATTGGTGGTAAATGCCGCCATGTTTTTTATAGGAGTAACCACTTTGGCAATGGGCGGATGGCAGGTGGCATTGCGCCGTGTGCCGGAAGCTATATCCAGCGTAGTGCCTGTTTTAGGCATTATTGCATTTTTAATTTTGATGGCAATTGTTTGGGGTAAACACGATGATATTTATTCATGGGTGAACCCGGATACAGTAGCAAATGATAAAATAATAAAAGGTAAAAGTGGATTTTTAAATCCTGTGTTTTTTACTGCATGGAGTGCAATCACCATTTTTCTATGGTCTTTCCTGGGATATAAAATGCGTTCGCTGAGTTTACAAAGCGACACTGAAGGACCGATGGATTATGAAACAGGTAATGTATGGATAAAGAAAAATATTTTATGGGCAGCATTATTCATTGTTTTTTTCGGCTTAACTGTTGGGTCTACTATTCCATGGCTTTGGTTAATGAGTATTGATACGCATTGGTACAGCACCATGTTTAGCTGGTATACTTTTGCAAGTACCTTTGTGGCAGGGATGTCGCTGATTGCTTTATTTATTGTGTTTCTAAAAAACAACGGTCAGTTGGAATATGTTACCGATGAGCACATTCACGACATTGGTAAATTCATGTTTGCGTTTTCAATATTCTGGGCCTACCTGTGGTTTTCTCAATACATGTTAATTTGGTATGCAAATATTCCTGAAGAAACAGGCTATTTTAAAATTCGTGTGCAGGGGCCATACCGGGGTATATTTTTTCTTAACCTGGTATTAAACTTTGGCTGCCCATTATTGATCCTGATGAAAAAGAGTACAAAAAGAAATTATACCATGCTAACCTTTATGGCCATATTGATTATTTTTGGTCATTGGATAGATTTCTGGCAAATGGTAATGCCGGGCACTATGTTTGAACATGCCGGAATAATGCCTTTTGAATTTGGCATTGCGCTATTATTTATAGGGATAATAATGTGGAGAGTGGGCGTTTACTTTACTAAAAATTCGTTAAATGCCATGAATCATCCTTTCCTTAAAGAGAGTATGATACACCACACATAAGGGTGGCTTAACCAATAAAATTTAACGGCGTTGGTGAAAAAACAATCAATAAAAAATAAACCACGTTAAACAATATATAAGAATAACAATTACTGAAAATAATTTTGAGCATGACACAATTTTTGTTGATAGCGATCGTAGTAATGATATTCGTAGTCATTTTTCAGATTGCGAAAGCCAGTGAATACGTAAGTGTATTAAAGGGAGAAGAAAAGGCACGTAGGCAGACTAATAAAATAAATGCTTTTATGCTGATTTCTTTTTTGATTGCAGGTCTGGCTGGTGTTTGGTGGTGCAACGATCTGCTGTTTCCCAAAACTTTATTTCCACAGGGTGCTGCTTCAGAAATGGGACAGAAGATTGACCTGATGCTTTATATCACCATTGGGGTTACAGGCGTTGTATTCGTTATCACACAAGTATTGTTGTTTTGGTTTGCATTTAAGTACCAGGAAAAAGATGATCACAAAGCCTACTATTTTCCACACAACACCAAACTGGAATTGCTTTGGACAACAGTACCCGCAATATTTTTAACTGTATTGGTTGTATTTGGTTTGAAATACTGGTTTAAAATTACCAGCGATGCACCAAAAGGTTCTGTAGTTGTTGAAGTTACCGGCCACCAGTTTGGTTGGGAGTTTCGCTACCCCGGAGCCGATGGAATTTTAGGAAAGAAGAATTATAAATTGACCAAAGGAGCTAATGGGCTCGGTGTAGATTTTAATGACCCTGCAAGTTTGGATGATATTCATGTATCAACAACAATGCATATTCCGGTAAATAAGCCGGTTGAATTTGTAATCAATGCACAGGATGTTATACATGATGTTGGTTTATCTCATTTCAGGATGAAGATGGACGCTGTTCCCGGTATACCCACTACACTTTGGTTTACACCTATATATACTACAGAAGAAATGAAAGTAAGGTCAGGCAATCCTAATTTTGTTTATGAAATAAGCTGTGACCAGATGTGTGGTAAAGGACACTTTTCTATGAGAGGTGTTATTATTGTTGAAAGTGAAGCAGATTATAAAAAATGGTTATCAACACAGGAGCCTGAATATTTTACCATTTTTCCAGATAAAAAGCCTAAAACAGACAAGCCTGCGGTAGCAGACAGTACCACAAAACAAACACCGCTTGCAGCTATTGTTGAAAAGAAATAAAAATTGGTTACCGAAAAAATAGTTTAAGAAAATGAGTACCACCGAAATTTTACACGAAGCTGATGTTCATGCAGGACATGATGCAGCGCACGAACATCATCATCATGAAACGTTTATCAGTAAATACGTTTTTAGCCAGGATCATAAAATGATTGCCAAACAATTCCTGATAACAGGAATGATCTGGGCTATCATTGGAGGTTTGTTTTCTGTAATATTTCGTTTGCAGTTAGGCTACCCCGAATCTACTTTCCCCTGGCTGGAAGATTTATTGGGGCATTGGGCAAAGGGTGGAAAATTGCAGCCTGAGTTCTATTATGCATTGGTAACAATGCATGGTACTATCCTTGTATTCTTTGTATTAACAGCCGGCCTGAGCGGTACTTTTGCCAACTTTTTAATTCCATTACAAATTGGTGCAAGAGATATGGCATCACCAATGCTGAATATGCTAAGTTATTGGTTCTTCTTTACTGCATCTGTCATTATGTTTGCTTCTTTGTTTGTGCAAACCGGTCCTGCTGCTGGCGGATGGACAATTTATCCTCCTTTAAGTGCATTGGGCGATGCGTCAAGTGGTTCTAAAATTGGTATGGATCTTTGGCTTTTCAGCATGGCTATGTTTATTGTCAGTTCGCTGCTGGGCGGATTAAATTACATTTCTACCATATTGAATCTTCGTACAAAAGGTATGAGTATGACAAGGATGCCATTGACCATCTGGGCTATCTTGTTCACTGCTATCCTGGGTGTACTGTCTTTTCCGGTATTGTTATCCGGCGCTATCTTATTATTGTTTGATAGAAACCTCGGTACCAGTTTTTTCTTAAGTGATATCGTGATCAACGGAAAAATATTACCGAATGAAGGTGGCAGTGCTATTTTGTTTCAACATTTATTCTGGTTCCTCGGCCATCCGGAAGTGTATATTATTATTTTACCGGCAATGGGTATTTCTTCGGAAGTAATGTCGGTTAACGCACGCAAACCCATATTTGGTTACATGGCCATGGTAGGTTCTTTGTTTGCAATTGCGGTACTTGCTTTTCTTGTATGGGCACATCACATGTTTGTAACAGGCTTAAACCCTTTTCTCGGTGCATTCTTTGTATTACTTACTTTGCTTATTGCGGTTCCATCAGCGATAAAAGTATTTAATTGGCTTACCACTTTATGGCGGGGAAATATACGCTTTACAACAGCCATGTTATTTTCCATCGGGTTTGTAAGTATGTTTATCTCCGGAGGTCTTACAGGAATTTTCCTGGGTAACTCTTCTCTGGATATTCATTTACACGATACTTATTTTATCGTTGCGCATTTTCATATTGTAATGGGTGTTGCTGGTTTCTTTGGCATGTTTGCGGGAGTATATCATTGGTTTCCTAAAATGTACGGACGCTTTTTAAATAGTACATTAGGATACATACATTTTTGGATAACGCTCATTGGTGCCTATTTAATATTCTGGCCAATGCATTACGAGGGGTTGGCTGGTATGCCGCGCCGCTATTATGATTTCAGTGGATGGGAATCATTCAAAATGTTTGCCGGGTTAAATGAGTTTATAAGCTTTGTATCTATCATTGTTTTTGCCGGACAGCTTTTGTTTGTATTCAACTTTTTTTACAGCATTTTTAAAGGAAGAAAAGTTACCACCGAAAACCCATGGGGTTCAAATACATTGGAATGGACAACACCCATTCGTCCGGGACATGGTAACTGGGTAGGCGAAATTCCTGAAGTACACCGCGGCGCTTATGATTATGGTAAAGATGGCAGAGATTTTATTCCACAGACAGAACCTGTTGGAGAACACGAAAGCCACCATTAGAATTAATTAGCTAATGTGCTGATTTGCTAATTTTGCTAATGAGAGGTAGCGTTGGTATTGTGGAGATTAATAAAAAGTTCATTTAAAAATATTACCCGGCCTTTGCTGAATTACTGGCAGAAAGAAGGTAAGGCTTATGTCGAAGGAAAATATAATCATAGCCAATTCAACATCGTTTGCGCTGGCAGCCAAAGTGAAAGATTATTTTCAGTTAATCAAATTCACCTTGAGTTTTATGGTAGTGTTTAGTACGGTCGTAAGTTTTTTGATTGCACCAAACGAATTACATTTTGTAAGACATAAAATAATATCAGTTCTTTTACTTTTTACAGGAGGGATGTTAATCACGGGCTCTGCAAACGCAATCAACCAGGTACTTGAAAAAAGTACGGATGCTATAATGAAACGTACTGCAAACAGGCCGGTTGCAAGTGGCAGAATGCATGCCAATGAAGCGACAGCTTTTGCGGTTATAGCCGGTACTATTGGTATTTTTATTTTATGGTATTGGTTTAATTATCAATGTGCATTGGTAGGATTGTTTAGTTTGTTGTTGTACGGATTTGTTTATACGCCACTCAAAAAAATTAATTCTGTTGCTGTTTTAGTAGGGGCTATTCCGGGGGCCTTGCCTTGTTTAATAGGATGGGTAGCGGCAACCAGCGATTTTAGTTTGGGTGGATGGATATTATTTGGTATTCAGTTTTTATGGCAGTTTCCGCATTTTTGGGCAATTGCGTGGCTGGCACATCAGGATTATACAACGGCAGGGTTTAAATTATTGCCAGGAGATAAAGGGCCAACAAAATTTACTGCACTGCAAACAATTATATATAGTGCAATGATGATTCCGTTTGGGTTGCTGCCTTATTTTTCAGGCATTACAGATACCGGCATCAGGGGAATTGTTTGTACAGCGGTTTTATTTATTTGTAATTTGTGGATGGTATATGTAAGTGTACTGCTGTTTAAAAATATGGATTTAAAAAGTGCAAGAAAGGTAATGTTCAGTTCTTATTTTTATTTGATGATTGTATTGCTGGCGTTACTGTTTGGAAGGGTATAAATACGCATTTAAAATTTTGTGTATTTTAATACAATAGAGGTATAGAAAAAATAAAATAAAAGAGATTTTCATTTAAGGCGAGTAAAACATATTTGAATAAGGCTTTGTAAAATATAGTAGAATGAGTACGGTGGTAATGGAACAGAAAAAAAGAATACATCCGCATAAGTTTACCCTTTGGGTTGGATTGGCAAGTATAATAATGATGTTTGCAGGATTTACAAGTGCTTACATTATAAAACG
>JAYUBR010000291.1:0-2056 GCA_043740775.1 Ferruginibacter sp.
TGCTGCTGCTACAGGTATCCATTGTTTGTTTCCTATACATACACAAGATTCTTCAGTAATGCCTGCGGCTTTTCTGCCTTTTGAAAAAATTAAATAAAAAACAGCCGCAATAACTACTGCAATTACAGGACTTAATAATAAAGGCAGAAAAAATATTTTGCCTAAACTATTAAAGTTCACATTTGTACCAACGGCAACTAAGCCAGCACCAACCAACGCACCTACCAGACCGTGTGTTGTTGAAATTGGAAAACCCAACTTAGTTGCCAGCAAAACTGTTGTACCTGCCGCTAATGCAACAGATAAAACAAAATTTACAGAGTGTGCAATTTCATCTGGTACTAATCCCTTGCCCGAAAAATTTTTAATTAATGATTCGGCAAAAAAATAAGAGCATATTGAACCTGTAAAAGTTGCAATAGCAGCCAGGATTAATGCTGTTCTATAATTTAATGTACCGCTACCCCAAAGAGTTCCTACTCCTTTAAAATTATCGTTTGCATCGTTGGAGTAGGTGAGAAACAAAACTGCTATCAATAATGTAAATATCATTTTTTAAAAATTATACCTGACTGTTAATTGCCCCTGAAACCTGGAACTTATTGGATCTACCTGCCAGGGAACAGTTACAGGCTTATTAAAATTCAGGTTTGGTTTAGTAGAATTGCTGATTCCCGTTAAAGTAAGCAATTGATAATTTGCATTTAACAGATTGGGAACAAAATATTGTCTTCCCCAATTCTTTGAAATAAGATTTGACAAATTAAATGCATCAAACGAAACCTGAATACTCCTGTTTTTATTTTTAAGATGAATAGTGTGAATAATTTTCATATCCAGTTGATTATTCCACGGAGTTCTGGCTCCATTTCTTTCAGCATATTTACCAATTCTCTTGTTTAGGTACTTATCATTTTGAATATAGGCTGACAAATTATTCCATTGCTGTGAAGCAGGTATAATTACATTGCCATTACGATCCTTTATGTCGGTTAAATTAGCATCTGCCTGAGAAGCAGGAATATAAATAAGATCATTGTTAGGAGAACCATCACGGTTAATATCTCCAATATAAACATAACTGTATGGACTGCCCGATTGCATATTATAAACGAATGACAAAACAGTGTTTCCGATTTTTTCCCAGTCAAATTGTTTTTGTACTACAATTAGAATGCGATGCCGTATATCAGAATTGGAATAGGCAAGTTTAGGGTTATTGGGAAGAATAGTTTGATTAAATTCCCACTTGGCCTGCGGTGAGTTTCTTACCCCATTGGAAATATCCTTAGATATTCCATAGGTATAGGCAGCAGTAAAGCTGTAATTATTATCCAGTTTCTTTGCAACAGATGCAGAGATTTGATATTTATAGCCCTCAGATGTATTGGTTAACAGAAATACATTGGTAAACTCTTTTCCTATTTTTTGTTGTGTACTATTGCCTAAATACACTGGCCTGTTGTCTCCACTATTGGTAAGCATTGCTACTGAATCTTTAAGGTTAATTGTTTTAAACAACACATCATTTATGGTTTTTGAATAAATAGCTTCAACAGTAAATGTCCAATTATTTTTTGTCCTTGAATCAACACCTAAACTTGTTCTGAATATTTGAGGAAGTTTGAAATTATTATCCAGTAAATTTATTTCGGTGATATTTGGTTGATATGTAGCCGCTATTTGAGAAAGGTCGCTGTTTAAAGGCACTACAGCTCCATTTGGCCTGTAATCTACATTACCATAAGTTCGGCCATTATTATAATACGGATAAGCCAGCCAATTAAAAGGCAACCTTCCATTAAAAATTCCTGCTCCACCTCTTAATTGTAATGTTTCATTATGAGAGATGTCCCAATTAAATCCTACTCTCGGCGCTATTTGTGGTTTTGAATTAGTTTTGTTTTTATATTGTGAAAAAGCAGGAATAGAGATTACTTTATTATTTGGCAATTCAACATCAGGTTGAACAGTCATGTCAAACCTTAATCCGGCAGTAAGGGAAAAATATTTACTTATCTGCCACTCATCCTGCAAATATTGACTGAGTAGTAAT
>JAYUBR010000292.1:0-6919 GCA_043740775.1 Ferruginibacter sp.
GCATTAAAGAAATAACCACCATCTACCTGTGGGGCAAAATATTGATTGAGCTGGTTGCCTGTTTGTGGGTCCTGCCCGGTAAGGTGCTGAATTTCAAAAATAGATTCCAGGTTTTTATTGTTTTTGTAACCTGCATTAAAGTTGCGGGTATACAGTGTATTGAGGCTGTACTTATTGATAATTTTTTCTGTAGTAGCGATTGTTTTACTCCATTTACCTTCAAACAAATATGCCTTGGCCAGCAAGGCAAAAGCAGCCCCCTTTGTAACCCGGCCAAGATCTGCACCACTATAAGTTTCGGGAAGATTTGCAGCCGCCTCCATCAAATCTTTTTCAATCACTGTTTCAAAAATTACGTTAACGGCAGATTGGGTTATCTGCAGATCGGCAGAATTTTTTGGCTCCAGTATTACCGGTACATCACCAAAAATATTAACCAGGGAAAAATAATACCAGGCCCTTAAAAATTTTGCTTCAGCTACAATCCTGTCCCGTTGTGCCAGATCCATATTAATAGCAGGTACTTTTGTTATAACGATATTGGCCCTTGTAATGCCTTCGTATAATAACCCCCAACTGGCTTCCAGGTTACCATTGATGGGTGTGATGTTAAAATTATCTATGAGGTCAATGTCAGCCTGATCTCCGGCAATACCACCTTTTACTGCATCGTCAGAAGCCACATCGCCAAATACCCAGAGCCTGTTGTTATTACCATTGGTAAATGCCAAAGGCTGATAAGTAGCATTGATGGCTAATATGGCCTGTGCGGGAGTTTTATAAAATTCACTTTCGGGATAATCGCCCACAATTTCTTTGGTAATAAATTTTTTACAACCCGTAATTATAAACAGCAGCATTGCAATCAATCCCGCCTGAATAAAATATTTTTTCATGTTGAACAATTTCATTTTAATAATATAAAACTCCCTCCGGTGCATGGTTTAAAAATTAAGGTTTACCCCCAAAATAAAACTCTTTGCACTTGGATATGTTCCCCAATCAATACCCGCTGCCACATCACCCCGGTATTTTTCTCCATTCAAATTATCACTGGTATTCATTTCAGGATCAAGGCCTGTGTATTTTGTAAGCGTCCAAAGATTTTGCCCGGTGAGATAAACCCTTAGACTGCTGATGTGAAACCTGCTTATAATTTTTGAAGGAAGCGTATATCCCACCTGCACATTTTTAAGCCTTACATAAGAGCCATCTTCCAAAAAGCGGCTGGAAGGGGTTTTGTTATTGGAGGAACCCAGCCATGAAACCCTGGGCATGGTATTGCTGGTTCCTTCGCCATGCCAGCGTTCATTATACACCCGTTGGGTAACATTAAAGGCACGATAAAATCCTTCGATATCCTGGTTTACCTGCAGATACAATTTATTACCGTAAGTTCCCTGGAAGAAAACTGACAGATCGAAATTTTTGTATTCTACATTGGCTGTGGTACCAAATGTATATTTTGGAATTGCGCTGCCGAGGAATGTCCTGTCTTTTTCATTTATAACACCATCCCCATTTACATCTTTAAATTTCACATCTCCCGGGCGGATATAATTGCCCTGGTAAGCACTGCCGATGATCTCCGCCGTGTTTTGAAAAATACCTTCCATCTGGTATAAATAAAATGACCCGATCGGATGCCCTACCGTAGTAAGAGTTGCATAAATTCCATTGTCAATTCTGCCACCAGGGATAGGTTCTCCGTTGCTGAGTGAAAGCACTTTATTTGCCAGCGTAGCAAAATTTACACTAACATTGTATTTTAATTTATGATCGTTATTTGCATAATTCAGTTCAAATTCAAGCCCTTTGTTTTCTACCTTTCCTGCATTAACATAAGGGGTAGATGCACTGCCGCCGATAAGTGGCAAAGGAACAGGAATCAGCATATCCGATGTTCTTTTTATAAAATAGTCAACAGTTAAATTAAGCTTATCATGCCATATGCCCAGGTCAATCCCTGCGTCTGTTTGTGTAGATGATTCCCATTTTACTTTTTCATTTCCACGGGATGAAATGGTGTAGCCCGGATTGCTTACAGGGGATTCACCAAAAACTGTATTGTATCCCCTGCCAATGATGGAAGCAAAGGCATAGTTGCCAATATCCTGGTTACCCAACTGCCCGTAACTTCCTCTTAATTTAATTTTAGAAAAGGCAGACAAATGATCCTTCACCCATTGCTCATTGTGAATGTTCCAGCCAAAGGAACCTGAATAAAAATTACCATATTTATTGTCGGAGCCAAACCTTGACGAGCCATCCCGTCTTGCATTTACAGAGAAAAGGTATTTATTGTTATAGGTATAATTGATATTTCCAAACAAAGAAAATAATGCCCATTCCTGCTGACCTTCAAAAACTGTTTTTGAAAGACTTAACCCATTACCCAGGTAACGAAGGCTGGGTATCGGGTCTGGAAAAGTATTGTCTGTACCACCATGTATTTTGCTTTGATTTGTGATGGCTTCCGTACCCACCACAAAATTGATGTTGTGAATTTTGTTGATCACGTTATTGTAACGAAGCGTATTGTTCCATACAAAATTAAAATTGGTAGCGGTATTTGCTGATAGCCTGCTGGGGCTGTTTACCCGTAGGTTAGTTCCATAATTTTGATCAAACCTTTTAGCATCAGTTATAATGGCATCCAGCCCTGCATCTGTTTTAAACCTGATTTTACCGGTGATTTTATACTCGGCGTACAGGTTGGTAAATACCCTGTATTGTGTTTCTTTATTATCCGTTTTATTTGCCAGCGCTACAGGATTATATCCATCACCAAAATAGTTGGGATACAATGGCATATCAGAATAAACGCCTATGCTGTCATACACCGGTATTGCAGGCGTGCGAAACAATGCATACCGCACTACGCTACCCCCGTTTCCTCCGTAACCATCACCCGAGCTTCCGATCCTGTTCTTTTTAGAATAAGAAATATTGATGTTGTTGGCAATGCTTAATTTATCAGTGAGGTCAATATTTAATTTAGAGAGCAAGGCATACCGCTCGTAGCCTGAATTAAGTATGATACCATCCTGTTTTAAATAACTGCCGGAAATGTAGTACAGTGTTTTATCGTTGCCCCCACGTACAGATAACTGGTGACTTTGCATCGGCGCATTTTGAAAAATTTCTTTCAGCCAGTCTGTATTGGCCATTGCAATGCCGGCAGGAATTGGTTTTCTTTTTAAAGTGGCATTGCTGATGTCAAGATTATCATTGGCTACAGCTTCATTGTAAATCTCTACATATTCAGGTGTATTGAGCATGCCGGGAAGATTACCATGCTTTTGAACACCACCATAACCCGAGTAATTAAACTGAGCTTTTCCCTTTTTACCATTTTTGGTAGTAACAAGCACAACACCATTGGAAGCACGTGCTCCATACAATGCAGCGGATGAAGCATCCTTTAAAACAATCAACGATTCTATATCATTGGCCGAAAGAAAATTGATGCCATCTTTGGTTGGTACGCCATCAATAATAAACAGCGGGTTGTTATCATTGATGGTACCTACGCCCCTGATTCTTACTGTAACACCATCACCCGGCTGGCCTGTATTTTGTGTTATCCTAACACCAGCCGCTTTTCCCTGCAATGCCTGGTCTACACTAAGCACCGGTAATTTAGCAACTCCACCAACGTTTACAATGGACACAGCGCCCGCAAGATCAGCACGCCTGCGTGGCTGGTAACCTACCATTACTACTTCATTTAACTCTTTATTAAACTCCTCCATAACAACCTGCAATACTTCCCTGCCGTTTATTTTTATTTCAATTGTTTTGTACCCAACATAGCTGATGAGCAGTGTTCCATTTTCAGGAGCATTGACAGAGAAGTTGCCATTGCCATCTGTTTGTACAGAAGTGCTGGTTCCTTTTACACTTACTGTGGCACCTGAAACGGGGTTGCCACTGCTATCTTTTACTACGCCCTTAACCAGCAATAACTTTCCGGTTTCCAGGCTCTTTTCAAGCCTGCCGGATGTACTGCTTACAAGGATGGCAGATTTCTTCTGTGTAAACTGCAACCCTGTTTGTTGTGAAATATCATCTAATAAAATACTCAAAGGGCGATGTCCCTTAGACAAGACCATCCGTTGTGAAACATTCACTTCCTTTTCATCATAGGCAAAATAGAGGGTGGTTTGACTTTCGACGAGTTTAAAAAATTGCAGCAGTGTATTATTGCTGGTTTTGATGGAGATATACACATCATTCAAATTCCTGGAAGGTTCAGCTTTGGCTGTATTGCTGCCTGTTACAACGAAGCAAAATACAGCGATTACTTCCAGGAAATACCTGAAACATCTGGTAGTAGAAATACACATGGCAGCTCAAGTTTATAATGCTATTGCACTATTTTATTAAAATTGTATCACCGTTTACCTGGTAATTAACCTTCTCAATTACACAGATATTTTCCATTACTTCTTTAACAGTTATATTGTTGAACCGGCCTGTAAAATGCCAGTTTTTTTTGTTGCTTGTATTAATGAGTGTAACCCCGAAAACAGCTTTCATTTTTATGGCAACTTCTTCAAAATTGTCCTGTTGAAATGCGATATCTTCCTGCCCGGCTGTTGCCCCTTCAGCTTTCATTGCTTCTTTATAAAACCGGTTACCGTTGCGCTGGTAAACCACTCTTTCATTTGGTTTTAATATAATTGACTGGAGCGATGTGCCTGATTGATTGATAGCATCCACCTGTACTTTACCCTGCAGCAATTCAACAATCATTGATGAATTTTTCTGCTGTTTTTTTATGTCAAAGATTGTGCCCAGCACAGTTGCTACAAGGTCGCCTTCATATACTTTAAAAGGATGGGCTGCATTGTGACTTACATGAAACCCTGCATCCCCATCCAGGTAAACGGTACGTTCCTTTTCGCCAAAAACAGGCGGGTAACGCAATGAACTATTTGGGGCAAGTGTTACAACGGTACTATCGCTGAGGGTAAAAATCAATGGCGTTTTACCATTGTTATATTTCTCTGTTAGCTGAGCAACAGGTGCAGCTTGCCGGAAAAGAAAATAACCTGCCAAACACAAAACGAATACTGCCGCAGCGATGTACAGCAGCGATCTTCTTCCGGCAGTTTTGTTTGTTCCGGTTTTATCTTTCCAGCTTAAAAAACGTACAACAGATGGTGTTGGCTGTACCGCAAAAGGCGTTGCTTCCGTGGCCAGGCTTATCCTTTCAAACTGTTGCTGGTATTCGCTTTCAGAAAGTGTGAGCGAAAGCATGTGAAATGTTTCGCCGGCTTCTTCTGCCAGATTTAATTTTTCAGGATGCTGTAACAACCACCCTTTCCAAAAGTGCTTGTCTTCTGCATTATTATTTAAACAATAGTTAATAAAAGATTCATCCGATAAGAAATCCTCCAACAGGTATGTTTCGTACTGCTTTTTTTCCATTTGACTGCTATTAATCCAATCGTATTAAACTGTTTCCATAACATAGTGCAGCTAATATGAAAAATTTACCGGTTATTTTAAAAATATATTTTTCCCTATACTAAAAAAGGAATTGTACATGGTAAAATTTATGGGAGAAAAAGTTTAGATGTAAATAACAAGTAGCCGCATCAACAGGCGCAAACTCTGCAGGGCTTCATAAATGAGGTTGTAAACGGTGCGCTGTTTTAAAAAGGTTTTAGCAGCTATTTCTTCATAACTCAGATTATCAAAAAATTTTAGTTTAATAATCTCAAGTTGTTTTTTTGTAAGTTGTTTTAAAACTGCCTGTAGCTTTTCTTTTTTTTCTTCTGAATATTGAAATGCAATCAGGAGGTCTTCATAAGGCAATGTGTGCTGTTCAAAATTTCTGCCCATTTCCTCCGTGTATTTTTCACCATTCAACCGGGCTAATTCTTTAAATATTTTTCGGCGCAGATAAGTAAAAAGATAAGCCCTCACATTCTCCACTTCTTTATTAAGCGTTGCATGCTTCTTCCATATCTCAAAAAATATCTCCTGGATACAATCTTTAGTTAATTCTTTATTGGCGGTAAGCGTAAACCCATAAGTAAACAGAGCCTGATAGTGACATTCATAAATTGAAAGAAAAGCATCCCTGTCGCCTCCGGTCATGCAACCCCACTCATTCATTTTCATTTTGTAGTAATCGTTGATAAATCCTGCTTAACGGTTTAACGTTCTGCAATTATATGCAAGCTACCACTATCTAAGCTGTAAGCTGAAAGTATTTACATTGCCCGCCATTCACTCGTTTATATTTCCCGGGCCGAGATGCTGGTTGTAGAATACCCATTTACAGAACCGTGCAATCATTGGTGGTAAATATAAATAACAAAAATTAGCTATCACTTTCACTACACAAAAAAGATTACAGATGTTATTAAAGCGGACATACTTAATTTTTTGCAGTACTCCCCTTACCATATTTTTTTTCAAAATGTTCTTCCAGTCCGGGCAGGCAGGCTTTTAATTGCTGCATATTTTTTAGTACAAAATACTGCTTTTGAAAACTGTCTTTGATGTAAGGAGTTTCAATAATTTTTTTAACATCAAAAGGCACTCTTGCTGGTTTGATAGAAAGCGCATACGCGGTTTCGCCGATAGAGCTTAAAATGCCTGCGCCATAAATTTTTAATTGCTCCCCTTCCTGTACCAAACCAAATTCAATTGTATACCAATATAACCTTGCAATGGCTTCAATAACCTCCTCATTGGTACTATATTTTTTTGCAATCTCCGACAAGCCGTGAAGGTAGTCGCAGATATTGATATCTGTTAACATCGGCACATGGCCAAACACATCATGAAACATATCCGGCTCCTCGAGGTAATCAAGATTTTGTGGTTTACGTATCCAGGTAGTAGCCGCAAATTGTCTTTCAAATATTTTTTCAAAAAAATAATTATTGTCTATTAGTCC
>JAYUBR010000293.1:0-2046 GCA_043740775.1 Ferruginibacter sp.
TTTACACCACCTTTGGCAGTGTTTAATGATGAACTATTTTTACTTACACTTGATGAAAGAAACTGGCGTTCAGGAATATCAGAAGCTATTAAGGTTGCCCTGATAAAAGATGAATCTTTTTTTGGCTGGATAGAAATTAATGCCGAAAAATTAGTAAAGCGTGATTTAAAAATAATGAATTATTTGGTAAGACGCTGTGCTGAATTGCACATGCAACATATAGCAGGAGACGATCCTTTTGAAATTGGATCTTCACGCCCGTTAGACTTTGGACATTGGAGCGCACATAAATTAGAACAGCTTACAAACTTCGGGGTACTTCATGGAGAAGCCGTAGCTATGGGTATTGCGTTGGATAGTATTTATTCTGCATTTTCCGGCAGACTCTCAATGCAAAAAGCAGATCGGATAATTATATTATTACAGGCGCTTGGTTTTGAAATAACACATCCATTTATGGAAGTTGGAAAAGACAATAGCCTCTTGGATGGGCTGGATGAATTCAGGCAACATCTCGGCGGGCAATTAACCATTATGCTGCTTTGCGATATTGGCAAAGGGGAAGAGGTGCATGAGATTGACAGCGAATTGTTGGCTAAATCAGCCAATCATCTTAAAAATTTAAATAGAATTCAAGTGTAGGATAGCAGCGATGATTTAACAGAAATGGAGGATTATTATGATGCAGGATGTTTGTTAGCTGAGTTTTTTGACTTGATAATTTATTGTATTAATCTACATTTTTTCATGCACGATCCTGATGTAAAATGAGCGTAGTCTTGTGTTTGGTAACACGCTAATTAAGGTGCTGTAACCTAATAAAGCGTATCTCAAAATAGGGTTTGATGCAGAAGCAATATTAAATTCACTCAATAAGTCAGGCTATTATCTTCGTAAAATATTTAAATTTAGGTTGATCGGATAATTGAAAGACAATACACATTTAATTAAAAATATGCTAACTAATTTTGGACATTTAACTTACTGTACAAACATTCATACCGGTGAAAACTGGCAGGATCACTTTGCAGAAATTCAAAAATATTTCCCTTCTATAAAAAAGGAGCTTTCGCCTGATATGCCCATGGGTATTGGATTGCGGGTATCTAATATTGCAAGCATTGATCTTATAAAACCCGAAAATCTGGAGGCATTCAAGCAATGGCTTTCTAAAAACGATGCCTACGTATTTACCATGAACGGGTTTCCTTATGGCAGCTTTCACCAAGTAGTTGTTAAAGACCAGGTGCATGCACCGGATTGGACAACCAATGAAAGATTGGCTTATACCAATCGTTTAGCAGATATTTTAGCCGGGCTTCTTCCGGATGAAATGGATGGAGGTATTTCAACCTCACCTATAAGTTACCGGTACTGGCATAAAACACCAGCGGCTTTACAAAAAGCTTTTGAAACAGGTACTGAAAATATGGTGGCAGTTGCGGCACATTTAATATCAATATTTAAATCTACCGGAAAAATTATACACCTCGATATAGAACCTGAACCGGATGGTATGCTTGAAAGCGGACGTGAATTTATAGAATGGTTTGTAAATCAATTGCTTCCCGAAGGTGAAAAAATACTTGCTGCGCAACTAAATATTTCCAGGGAAGAAGCAAATAAATTATTGAAGCAGCACATACGTTTATGTTACGATGTTTGCCACTTTGCAATTGGTTATGAACCGCATGAAGCAATTGTTAACGAGGTTTTAAAGCTTGGTATTAAAATAGGTAAAATACAGATAAGTGCCGCTTTAAAAGGTACGCTGGACAAGGATGTTTCTGCCAGGAAAATCATCACCCAAAAGTTTAATAAATTTAATGAACCTACTTATTTGCACCAGGTGTTTGCTAAAAAAAATAACGGCGGTTTTATAAGATATCCTGATCTTCCAGAGGCACTGGCTGATATTGCAAATGTGGATGTCAACGAATGGTGTGCACATTTTCACGTTCCTATTTTTGAAGAAGATTTCGGATTTTTACAATCTACTCAAAAAGACATTGTAACAGTGCTTGACCTGCAGAAGAAAATAAATTT
>JAYUBR010000294.1:0-2045 GCA_043740775.1 Ferruginibacter sp.
CTAAGATCTAAAAAAATAAGGCCGGATAGAAATCCAGCCCGCTTTAAAATCCAATATCCTATGAAAAACCAAGTTATAAACGCAGCTTTGCTGATTAAATTGCAGGGGAGGGTAAAATAAATAAAAGAAAGCGCCCGATATTTATACCCGGTTCGGGGTATAATACGAAAGTATTTAAAAGTACTTTTAAACAAGCTTTAATACATTTTGGTAAATAGAAAAGTATTGCCCTCCTACTGTTGCAAAATTAAATTGCCCTGATGCTTTTTCAGCAATTGCTGCCTTGTTGTAAATAGCATATTGTTCTATCATTTGCTGCATCGCATTTACCAATTGTTGTACATTTTCATTCTCAACCAAAATACCATTTGTTTCATCAATTACTTCTGCAATACCTCCCACCCTGCTGCTTATTACGGGCAAACCGCAACACAATGCTTCCAGTATTACACAAGGCAAATTCTCAAAACGGCTAAATAATAATAGTGCGGAGGATTGCTTCATTTCGTTTGCAACACCAGCATAGTTAATAGCAGGTTTTATAAAAACAGTTGAATTCATTAAGTTCATTTCACCCGCTTTTCTGATCAGCTCTTTGTCATCACTTCCCACCATCAGCAGTTCAAAATGATAGCCCTTATTTTTTAACTGCACACAAGCTTGCAAAATACCTTCGGGGTTTTTTTGATAATTCATTACCGATGGATGAATGAACCGGAATACCGGAGGCGGGGCAGACTGATAACAAAACAAATCAGTATTTACAACATTGGGCACAGCCACATATTGAACCGGAACAAAATTTTTATTGACTGTTTCGCCGAGATCTTTTGTAACGGGCAAAAACAAAGCTGCTTTTTTTAAAATCCTTTTATTTATCCATTTGTAAATAAAATTTAGGTCATTTACAGAAGGTTTGCTTTGCAGATAATAACCCGTCCAGTGCTCTGTAACCACATAGGGTAATTGATATTTTTTTAGAAGAAAAACCGCCATCAATCCAGCTTTCATTGCTACCTGAACATGAACAATGGCGGGCATTCCCGTTTCTTTCTTTATCAGTTTAAACAGTTGCTGCTGCAAGCCAAAATATTTTTTTACAGAAAAAATACTTTCAACAATCGCGGGCATTTTTGATTTTCCATAATATACCCTGTAAACAGTCAGGTTATCTTCCGTTGTTTTTTCAATTTCCACTTTACCTGCGGGTAGTAATTCATCTTTTAAAACTGCCAGTACCGTAACCAGTGCATAACGGCTAACAGCTTTAGCATGACGCTCAATAAAGTCGCCTGTAAAAGCATCTCTTCTACCGGGATACCAGCTTACCAGCCATAACACATGCATCATACACCCACATTTTTTGTGATGGAAAAAATAGCCATGATACAATCTCCGTTAAAAGGATATTGTCTTAAAACTTTATTTATTTTGGTATGCTGCAGGTAGTACATTCCAAAATGCAATTGCTCGAGGTAAAATCTTTTATCATCAAATAATTTACACAATGTATAAGGCGAAAAATACCAGTAATGATCCGGATGAATGCCTTCCGTTTTATTAAGGCTGGAAGCCAGGCTATCCAATGCCGTATAATTTGGAACCGTTACCAATACCTTTGTGCCATGGGCAAAACTGGTGTATAAAACCTCCACTGCCCGGGCAGGATTGGCAAGATGTTCTGCTACTTCTGAGAATAAAATAAATTCGGGATTAAACGTTCTGGCTTCCAAAGAATACTGAACCAGGATATCGCATAACAGTACACTTGTATCGCCGGTCATCTCACAATATTGTTGCAATGCATGCTGATTATTATCCAAACCCCGCAAACATTTCGTAACCTTTTGCAACTGCACATGCAACAATGATCCATCGCTTATTTTTTGTGCAGTGAAAGGATAATCGGAAAAACCAATATGCAATACTTTTTTATTGCGGCATTGATCCACGATAAAATCTACCCGGTTAAAAATGGAGATATTTTTTGCAGGTAAATTTTGTAGCCAGCCGGCATTTTCTCCACTGATGCGGTATTTTAAACT
>JAYUBR010000295.1:0-6890 GCA_043740775.1 Ferruginibacter sp.
TTGATCTGTTTCTCCAAAGGTTCTGTTACCTGGCTTTCCATAATATCCGGATTGGCACCGGTGTAGGAAGTAGTTACCGTAATGATGGCGGGATCAATAGCAGGATAATCCCTTATGGCGAGAAAAGTATATCCAACAATCCCGAACAGGATGATCATCAGGTTTAATACGGTGGCAAAAACGGGCCGCTTTAAAGAAAATTCAGAAATATTCATGCAATAAAACGGGGTCTAATTTTTAAAATCATCTGCTAATTATTAAAGTTTGTAATTTATTTTGCCGCACCTGCGTCGGTAACCTCGTGCAATTTTTTTACACTTCTTACCTGCACCGCATTTTTTGGCCGGGCAAATAAAACACCTGTTACCACTACCGAATCTCCTACATTAATACCTTGCAAAACCTCTACAGTACTGGCTTCCCTGATGCCGGTTTTAATATTTACAAAACTCGCCAGCCCATTCTTAACCAATACTACCTGGTTATTTTTATCATCCGGAATAATGCAGTTGGCAGGTACTTTTATTGACGATCTGCTTTGCCCTGCATCAATATACACTTTTACAAAAGCGCCGGGATTAACAGTACCACCCTGTAATATTGCCCTCACTTTTAAATTGCGGGTATCCGTGTTAGCACCGGGTTCTGTTGCCACAACAATTGCCTTACGTGTTTCTTTTTTAGCAGCATCAATTTCTACTGTAATAAGCATTCCTTTTTTTATAGAACTACCATAGATATCGGGCAAAGTAAAATCTATTTTTACCTGGTTGGTTTGCTGTAGCGTTGCAATGACCGTAGCGGGCGAAACGTATGCACCAGGACTAACGCCTCTTAAACCTGCAACACCGCTGAATGGCGCTTTTATTACCGTTTTATCAACCAGTGCCTGTGAGTAAAAAATATCTGCCTTTAAACTATTTACCTGGTTTAATGCCGCATCATAATCTGCCTGGTTAAGGCCGTTAATGTCTAATAATTTTTTATACCGGTCTGTGGTTGTTTGGGCAAGGTCGAGCTGTACTTTGCTTTTGGCAATTTGTGCCCGCAGGTCTGCATCGTTTACCCTGGCTATAACAGTACCCTGCCCAATATATTTCCCTTCGGGTACATTCAGGTAAGTAAGCCTTCCGCTTACTTCGGGCCTAAGTTCTACATACTCGCCTGCTATTACTGTTCCGTTGGCTTCAATCACATTGCTGATAGGTTCAGTTACCGCAATAATAATATCCACCACTGGTACTGACTTTTCAGTTTTAGCCGGGGTTGCTGTAGATTTATTTTTACAATTGGAGAAAACCAATGCACACAAAAAAAATAAGGAAATAAAACAAATTCTGTTGAACGAATTTTGCATTGTACACTATGTTATTAATAAAGGAAACAAATATAACTGTTTTACCAGCGGATAAAATTACAATACTTCAATGGTATCAATATATTCGATTGATGTTTCACATGTTATTGATTGGTGATTTTGCAAACATCAATTCAATGTTTCAGCAGCATTTTTTTAAATTATCACCAGCCCTATTTATAATTTTACCTTTCTTTGCGTAAAACTAAAAAGCATGACTCCACTTGTTGGTATTATAATGGGCAGCGAAAGCGATCTGGAAATTATGAAAGGTGCTGCCGAAATGCTTCGCCAGTTTGAAGTTGAACCAGAGTTGACGATTGTGTCGGCACACCGTACGCCGGAACGTTTGCGTGAATATGCAAGTAAAGCAAAAGAAAGAGGCTTAAAAGTAATCATTGCCGGAGCAGGTGGTGCTGCGCATTTAGCAGGCATGGTAGCTGCTCAAACAATTTTACCTGTGATTGGTGTTCCCGTAAAATCATCCAATTCGCTTGAAGGATGGGATTCAATTTTATCAACTTTACAAATGCCTTATGGTGTACCGGTAGCAACTGTTGCATTAAACGGTGCCAAAAATGCCGGTATTCTTGCCGCACAAATACTGGCATTGCACGATACTTCCATTGCGGGTAAATTAGAAGCCTACAAAGAATACCAGGATGATATAGTAATGGAAAGTGTAAAAAATGTAAAGTACCTCGGCTTTACAAATGAGTTTGATACATTTGAAAAGTAAGTCGTTTTTTTGAACCTGGCCTTTGTATTTCAATTAAACATTGTTGCGTCGCACTCTTGTACTAATAACCATTGCGGAACTTCACCAAAGCGTAGATGGATAACAATACTTTGAAAATTTATTCCAGGATAATTCCAAACTCCTGCTCCAATCCTTTTGAATGTTTGTAGATCATTTCGATAAAACCGTTGCCACGGCTGGCATAATAAGGCATCAGGTTGCCCACACGTTCCTGCAAGTTATTATTTGGAAATAATTGCATTTTTAATTTTACCAGTTGCCTTTGCTGTGCTTCAAATTTCTTTTTTTCGGCCCTGAACATTTTCTTTTCAAGCGCCTCAATTTTATCAATGGCCCTTGCCTGCAGGGCGCTGGCATGTATTTGCAAAGTAGCATCAATATTGGCCACAACTGTTTTTATTTGATCGTACAATGCAGCCATTTGTTTTTTTTCTTCTTCCACGTTCAATTGTACTGTACTATCTCTTTTAACCAACCGGTTAATTAACTCCAGTTGTGGCGCAAACAAATCTGCATTTTTGAATTGCAATTTTTTAGTACTATCCTGCAACTCTTTATTGATAAGCATAAACGAATTACGTACAATCAGCATTGGGTAAGGTACCTGTACTGCTTCAAATACTTTTTTTAATTCCAGCCAGTAAGCAATTTCACCCCCACCACCAATAAAGGCAATATCAGGCAAAATCGTTTCCTGCAAAACAGGCCTTAAAATTACATTGGGGCTAAAGCGTTCTGGATGATTATTCAATTCGTTGAGCAAAGCTGCTTTCGTAAATTTTAAATGGGTATTTACAATTAAAAAATCATCGCCTGATTGTTCAATTCTTTCCCGCTTATCATCCAGCAAATAAAATAAATTTATTTCTCTGCCGCTTGCCTGCACTTTATATTCTGCCGGAAATTGCTGCACCGTTTGCTGCACTGCTGTGTATGAAAACCCTTCCGTCAACTCTTTTTTTATTACCGGTGCAAAGGCCTTTTTTACCATTGCACTATCTGGCAATAATATCAGTAAACCATACTCCGCAAACAATGCGTTCACCAATTTAAAAGTAGCCTGTTCAATGGTTACACCCAACTGGTAACAGTCTTTCATCAAACCAATTATTTCAGCGCCAAAAAGATGTACCAATAATTGACCACTGATAGTTTCCATCAATTGTATCAAAGCCTTATCCACTTTCATTCTGCCAACAGCGCCTGTTTGTTTGGTGGCCCATTCAAACTTTTCGCCATTGATAAAAAAATGGCCCAGTTCATCCAGGTCGGCATCTTCGCTTCCCATGTAATATACGGGCACAAAATTATTTTCAGGTAATACAGTTTGTAATTCTTCTGCCAGTTTTACTGCGTGTAAAATTTTATAAATAAAATACAAATGGCCGGTAAATATATTGGGCTGATGAGCTGTGCAAATGGTAAAGGTATTGTTGTTGTTTAATTGTTGCAGGTGGCTTTTTTGCTTTTCGGTTAACGCTGTATTTTTATATTGATTGTTTAATATTTCAATCAATAAAGGCCGGTCGGTTGCAAATAATTTGCGTTGTTCAATGGCTGCTTTTATTCCATCTATGGAAACAGGATAGCTGTAAAATGGTTGCAATTTTTTTTCCGCGGCAATATAATCCGTTACCATTTTTGAAAAGTAACCTGTTTGCCCGTAAGGAATGAACTGTGCTGTGGTATCCATTAATAATCTACTTCATTTTTAAAACTGCATAATTGGGATGCTCCGGGTTTACAATCAATTCCTGACGAAAGGGATGAATCAACACGTCCATTTCTTGCATGGGTATCGCTCCTAAAAGTGGTTCACTATCTCCCGGTAAAACAAATGCACTACAGGTTGCTTTTCTATTGGCAAATTTTACATTTACTGGGCCTACTACATCATACTCTATCACACGACTATCTGCCACCTGCACTTTTCTTTTTTCTATAAAAGGAAGCTCTAACTGAGACTGAATGGTTTCATTAATTGCAAGCATATAAGCGCCACTATCAACCAACATATTAAGATGTAAAGAACGGATTTCGTCTTGACCAATGATATTTCTTCTGGCATTTTCCTGATCAACTGTATTCGTTAATTCAATATCAGCATAAACTAATCCCATAAAATATTATTTAGTTTTACAAATATACTTATACTACTTCTCCTTCAATATCATAATCGTACGCTTTGGTAATTTTTACCTGTACAAAATCACCGATTATTAATTTCTGTTTACTTTCTATAATCACTTCGTTATCTACTTCCACACTATCAAATTCTGTACGACCCAAATAGCGGCCTGCTTCTTTTTTATCAATCAGTACTTTAAATGTTTTGCCTACTTTTTCCTGGTTTTTTTTCAGGCTTATTTCCTGCTGCACTTCCATTATTTCCTGTGCCCGTTCTTCTTTTTCTTCTGCCGGTACATCGTCAATCATGCTGTGGGCACTGGTTCCCTCTTCGTGACTGTATGTAAATATCCCCATTCTATCGAAACGCATTTTTTGTAAAAAAGTTTTTAATTCTTCCACATCATCCCTTGTTTCACCGGGGAAACCTGCTATTAAAGTGGTGCGCAAACAAATATCCGGAATGCGGTTGCGGATTTCACCAACCAGGTCCTCCATTTCCTCCCTTGTAATCTGCCGCTTCATCAGACTAAGCATATTATTAGCTGCATGTTGCAAAGGCATATCCAGGTAATTACAAATATTTTCCCGGTCTTTAATGGCATCAATAATCTCCATCGGAAATTTAGATGGGTAAGCATAATGCAGTCTTATCCATTCCAATCCTTTTACATCTGCAAGGGCGTTTAATAGTTTGGGTAGTTCTCTTTTTTTGTAAATATCAAGCCCATAATAAGTAAGTTCCTGTGCTATCAGCATTACTTCCCTTACGCCTCTGTCAACCAAACGTTTGGCCTCATTTACCAGCGATTCAATCGTTCTGCTAACATGCTGCCCCCGCATTAACGGAATAGCGCAAAACGAGCAGGTACGGTTGCAGCCTTCGCTTATTTTCATATAAGCATAATGCTGTGGCGTGTATAATAATCTTTCGCCAATAAGATCCTCCTTATAATCGGCGTTAAACTGTTTCAGCATCATGGGCAATTCCATCGTACCAAAGTACGCATCCACTTCTGGTATCTCTGCCTCTAAATTATTTTTATATCTTTCGCTGAGGCATCCGGTTACATATACTTTATCTATTTTACCCCTGCGTTTTAAGTCAATCTGGTCTAAAATAGTATTGATGCTTTCTTCCTTTGCCTTTTCAATAAAACCGCATGTGTTTATTATAACAATGTTGTGGTCTTTTTTTCCGCTTTCATGTACCACGTCAATTTCATTGGCAATTAACTGCCCGCTCAGCACTTCGCTATCCACCATATTTTTACTACAACCCAGCGTGATGATGTTTACCTTATTCTTATGCAACGATTTTGTCTTCATATAAATGTTGGCAAAGGTAAGCAGTTTAGCCGGAGTACCCGAAGCTAGCAATAACGAAAAAACTTTTAAATCAGCACCAACAAATACAACTTAAAAAACATACTAATAAAATAATATAAATTTAATAATACTCATTATCTTCACTGCTGTTCAAGCAATAAGTAATGATGCCAAAACTACTGCTCTCCGTACTTTTTACAATTTATTCAGTATGTAATCTTTACGCCCAGCTTTCTTCCATTAATGGTCACATTAGTAATGCAGCAGGCAAATCGCCTGGTGGCACCAGCATTTTATTATATCGTTTTAGGGATAGCCTTTTAATTAAAACCGGTATTACCGATAATAAAGGCGACTATGAAATTAACCAGGTGAGTGCCGGTAAGTATTTTATCCTCGCTGCTTTTTCTGGTTATACAAAATCATCAACTCCTTTTTTTTATGTGAGCGAAAATGAAATTGTGATTGCACCGCCGCTTGTCTTACTCATTGAAAATAAAAAATTGCAGGAAGTAACTGTAACCGCTACTTATCAAAAACCCGTTATTGAAGTAACGGCAGGTAAAACCATTTTTAATGTTGAAAGCAGTATCAATGCTACCGGCAGCACTGCTTTTAAACTACTTCAAAAATCGCCGGGCGTATTAACTGATAAAGATGACAATATTAGTTTGAGAGGCAAAAACGGGGTACGAATTTATATTGATGGCAGGGCTGTACAAATGGATGCGGCAGAGCTTGCAGGCTATTTAAAATCCATCCCATCTTCGGATATTGAATCCATTGAAATGATCAGTAATCCTTCTGCAAAATATGATGCATCGGGCAATGCCGGCATCATTAACATCAAACTTAAAAAAAATAACACCATTGGTTTTAACGGTTCAGCTTCAGCGGGGTTAAACGTAGGCATCAATCCTAAAACAAATGCATCGCTGGGGTTAAACTACAAAAACAGCAAGGTAAACATCTTTGGTAATTATAGTAATAACTGGAGCAATAACGACAATACATTTAACTTATACAGGGTACAAAACGACACGATATACGATCAGAAAAACTTGCAGAATGTAACAGGATGGTTGCACAATATAAAAGCCGGCACCGATTTTTTTGTATCTAAAAAATCAACATTGGGTGTTATTTTTACAGGAAACTTTACCAATAATATTGGTTTTAGTGAATCCCGTACACCCAGTATTGCTGCAAAAACAGGCATCACAGACAGGATATTGTATGCCACCAATACCATTCCCGGCGTAACAAAAAATGTAAATTTCAATGTAAATTATCATTATGCAGATACTACCGGCCACG
>JAYUBR010000296.1:0-6877 GCA_043740775.1 Ferruginibacter sp.
ATCAGGAAAATAATTTTAACGATTTTAATGTACAGGCATTTATTCCGCACATGGTTTCTACGCAGGGGCCAAAGCTGGCGGTAGCAGATATTAATGGCGACGGGTTGGAAGATTTTTTTGTATGTGGCGCTGCAAACCAACCTGGTACTTTGTTTCAGCAAACGGCTGACGGTAAATTTTTTGCCACCAATCAAAAACTATTTTTGGCAGATGCTGCATGTGAAGATGTGAATGCGTTATTTTTTGATGCAGATAAGGACGGTGATCTGGATTTATTTGTGGTGTGTGGCGGTAATGAAACCGAAGCAAAAATCCCGGCTTTACTTGACAGGTTATACATTAATGATGGCAAGGGCAATTTCAGCAAGTCAAGCGGCTTACCCAATCTGTATGGAAATAAATCTGTAGCAGTTGCCGCAGATATTGACCACGATGGAGACATGGATTTATTTGTTGGAGGAAGAGTGATGGCAGGCAACTATGGAGCCATTCCGGATTCTTATTTATTGCTGAATGATGGCAAAGGAAATTTCACCATCGCCGATGAATCAAAAGCTCCCGGTCTGCAAAAAATTGGAATGGTTACCGATGCTGTATGGACTGACATTGATAAAGACGGCTGGATGGATTTGGTTGTAGTGGGAGAATGGATGCCGGTTACGGTGTATAAAAACCAACAGGGAAAACTGGTGAACTATACGGTAGCTGCAGGTTTACAAAACACGGCAGGCTTATGGACCACTATTCATGCTGCAGATTTAAACAATGATGGAACAGACGAGTTGCTGCTCGGCAACTGGGGCGAAAATTCAAAGCTGTATGCCAGTGAACAATACCCTTTAAAATTGTACACCGGCGATTTGGATAACAATGGTTCAATGGACCAAATACTGGCCATTGAAAAAGATGGGAAGTACTACACCTTCCTGGGCAAAGAAGAAATAGAAAAACAACTGCCTGCCCTGATGCGTAAAAAATACCTGCATTATGCAGCCTTTGCAGGGCAAACCATTGAACAAATTTTTGGTGAAAAACTGGATAATACAAAAAAGCTGGAAGCCAGTATTTTATCCTCTGTTATGCTGACAAATAATGGCACAGGAAAATATTCAGTAAGCAAGCTTCCTTCATCCGTGCAATGGTCTCCGGTGTATTCTTTTTTAACAGTTGATGCAAATAAAGATGGCAAAACTGATATCATTTCGGCTGGTAATTTTTATGGCGTGTTACCTTACGAAGGCCGATATGATGCTGGCTTTGGCAATGTATTGCTAAATGCCGGCACCAATCGTTTCACTGTGTTGTCCCCTTATCAATCGGGCTTTTTGGCAACTGGCGAAGTTAGAGATATCAAGAAAATAAAACTGGCCAATGGCAGCAAGTGTTTGCTAGTTGCGAGAAATAATGATGGTGTTCTATTTTTGAGATATTGAATTGTGGAAAGCCTTATTAAGTTACTTTCACACATACATTCTTTAGGCAAAAGCATAAAATGCAAACAGACCATAAATATCCAAGAATAGTTTATAAATACAGAAATTGGCTGGAAGCCAATCATAAAAATGTGCTACTTAAAAATCAACTTTTTTTTACATCGCCAAAGGACTTTAACGACCCCTTTGATTGTAGAATTACGGCTAATTTTTCTTTACTTAATACTGACGATAAAATTAAGGCATACATTGATAAAAAAAGAATTCAACAGTCCGATCAATTTCTTCAAGACGGCAGAAATATTGAAAGGGAGTTAGAACAATTTGAACACAGAATACGGAACGAATTATATAAAGTACAGGAATTTTATGATGAACTATATTTCGAAGGAGTTGACAACCATTATGGGGTTTTATCATTGAGTGAAAGATGGAATAGTATTCTTATGTGGTCGCATTACGGTGACCATCATAGAGGATATTGTATAGGCTTTTGGGAGGAAAAACTTAGAAATTATCTTGTTGTTACCGGAGGTCCTGTTTCATACCCCGCCCAAAATATTTTCCCTGAAATTCATCCCATGAATGATGATTTAATTGAAACTACTATTAAGCAATCACACTCTAAATCTAATGAATGGAGTTATGAAAATGAATACAGATTAACTAAGATATTCTATCCAGAAATTCCAACCCCAAAGGATAGAATTCAACAAATCCCAGATGACTTTTTTGCGGAAATTACTATTGGACTTAAAACTCCAGTCGAATATCGGGATGAATTAATGCAAATCGGAAAAGCGAAAAAAATAAAAGTGTTTCAGGCAACAAAAATGCCTTTTAAATTTGAAATAGTTAGAGAAGAAATAGTATAATAGGGTAACAGCTTCAGACATTGCATTTGGAAAGTACGGACGGAACAATTAAATCTTCATCACACGACTCAACATTTCTCACCTCGCCTCCAGCAAACAAAAAGAATAAGGTTCAATAACCAAAAATTCTCTATCCCTGCCAACCAAATGTTCTTTCTGATTCCAGTGATCATATAATACCACCGGCGGATTGCCTTTTTCTTTTACAGCCTGCCAGTCAACAAAAGCTACTTCATTTTTAAAATTAAAAAAGCAAAATAATCGCTGGTCTTCCATCTGACGCAAAAATCCTGCTACGTGAATGTTGTATGGCGTTAGCCAGGTAAGGTTACTCAGGTCCGCCACCATAGGTAATTTTTTTCTAAGGCTAATCAGTTGTTGCGTGGCTTTAAAAATGCGTTGTTCAATTGACCCCTTCACTTCAATGTTATTATTTTTATTCCAGTCAATTACCGGGCGGTGCATCCAGCGGTTATCATAACTTTTTGCCGGGTTGCTCAGGTAACTGTAATCATTGGTGTAGCCCACTTCATCTCCATAAAACAACATAGGTAAGCCACCAATAAAAAAGCTACAGGCCTGCATCACAATGATCCGGTTGATGGCCGTATTAACCTCTTCTTCATTGTTATTATTGATGGCTTTTTCCAATCCACATAGCGATGCCAATGTGCCACTGATTCTTGCATCCTGTGTTTTTGGATTTACAGAAAACAAGGCCCCAGTGGCAGTTGAGCCCGGTGTATTACCAGCGTAAAAATCTTTTAAAAATTTACGGTGTTCGTAAGGATTGAAAGATGCCTGCTGTATCATGTAATCATCATAGCCTAAACCAATATCGTCATGGCAGCGGGTGTATGTTAACCAGGAAGTGCCGTAAGGTTTTTTTAGCAATTCGTGCTGGGCAGCCAGCATTACACGGGTATCGCCGGTTGCCAATGCATCCCACTGCAATGCCATCTGGGTGGCGTTGTATGCAAAGTCACATTCCCTGGCAGTATAGTTACCGGTACCAAAATAATGCATGATTTCTTTTGGGGCCACAATGGCTTCTCCCAATAATGCCATGCCGGGCGAAGCTACCTGTACACATTGTTTCAGCAAACGCAATAGGGTATGTGCCTTGGGTAAATTCTGGCAGGTTGTTCCAGGTTCTTTCCAGATAAAAGCAGGCGCATCAATGCGCAACACATCTACGCCGAGGTTGGCATAAAACAACACAATGTCCAGCATTTCTACAAATACTGTTGGGTTGCTGAAATTAAGATCCCACTGGTAATTGTGAAATACCGTCATCACCCATTTATGACATTCCGGTACGTAAGTAAAATTGCCTGGCGCTGTTTCAGGAAAAATATCCGGCATCGCCTGTTCAAACCAGTCGGGCATAGTGCGGTCATCATACATGTAAAAATATTCCTGGTAATGTGCATTACCTTGCTTAGCTTTCATTGCCCATTCCTGCAAGCGGGAAGTGTGGTTCATCACAATATCAATCATCAGGTACATACCTGCTGCACTCATTTTTTGTTGCAGCGCAATTAAATCTTCCAGCGTTCCAAAGCGGCTGTTTATTTTTCTGAAATCAGATACTGCATAGCCGCCATCACTCTCGCCGGCCGGACTTTCAAACAATGGCATCAGGTGCAAAAAATTTACACCGAGGGTATCAAAATACGGAAGCTTATCGCCCAGGTTATTGAGGTTGCCGCAAAATTGATCAACGTACAAACTCATGCCGGTTATTTCGTTGCTTAAAAACCAGTTGCCTTTTTCTGCTTTGGCAGCATCCGTTTTTTTTAATGCAGGTTTTCTTTTTTTATATGCTGATACAAGGGTGCCTATCAATAAATCAAACTGAGCGGTGGCTTTTGGATGATGTTTGTATATCTCATTGTACAAGGATTGTATGGTGGAGGCATTGGCAATTAAGCGACTGTAAAAAGACAGGTCATCTTCTTTGTTACCAATATTAAATTTTAGCAGCGCCTCTTTAATTTTTTGATGTAATAAGTAATCGTACATGTTTTTATTAGCAACAGTTTAATTAAAAATATCAGTCGTTAAATGTTTAAAAGCTTCCATAGCGCCCATGTATTCACAGGTTCGGGCACCGGCCTTATTTGCATTTACAACTGTTTGATGCCACTCCATTTCTGACAAGGCCAGTATTTGTTCCAACGATTTATCGCTTAACTGGTATAGCAATGCACCAACAAAAGCATCTCCTGCACCGGTTGTATCAACAGGCTTTACCGGGATGCTCGGTACAATTACCGTCTTCTTGTTCAGGCCGAGCATGGTACCCTCTTTACCCAATGTAATGGCAAACACACCGGTGGTTTTTTCTAATAATATTTCAACGGCACCGGTTAAAGTTGGGGCACCTGTAATCAGCATGGCTTCCTCATCGCTCACTTTAAAAAAATGACAGCAGTTTAAAAAATTCCACGACTGATCAATAAAAGTCTGCGTTTCCGTTTTAAATAAAAGCTGGCGAAAGTTGGGGTCAAAACTAATGAAGATGTTTTTCAGTAATGCCTTTTGTAACAGGTCCTGGTAAGCAGCCTGCAAAGGGCCGGGCAAAAATCCTGTGGCCGAACCAAAATGAATAATGGAGAATTCACCCAGGTTAATATTGTCCACTTCCTCCGGACTTAATTGCCCGTCTGCGCCACGGTTAAAATAAAAATCCCGTTCACCATTTTCCATCAGCGAAACAAAGGCGAATGTGGTAAAAAAATTTTCATCCTGCAACACATATTTTGTTGAAACACCAAAATCTTGCATCACTTCTATCAGGTGTTTTCCGAAGGGATCAACACCTACTTTGGCAGCTAACTCTACATTGCCACCCAGAGCTGCTATCGCTGCCGCAACATTAGTTGGAGCGCCACCGGCCTTTTTTAAAAAGTTGTTACCATCAGACAATGATTTGCCTTTATCAGTACAAATCATATCTATCAATGCTTCGCCGATGCAAAGAATTTTGCCTTTCTTTTCTGCTGGTTTATTTGAAACAACACTCATACAATTAAATTTATTTATGGCCATACAATTAATAAAAAATAAAGCAAAACCTAATGTCCGCCACCCATGGGTATGCTTATGTCGTCCGAAGGTTTCGTGGCTTTTATCAGCAACGTAAGCATGGCTGCAATTAATAAAAACGCACCTGCAAATGAAACCGCATTTCTTGAATCGCTGTTTAAAAAATGTTTTAAAATAAAACCAAATGTGGTGGTTTGAATAAACATGGGTATTACAATCATCATATTGATGATACCCATATAAACACCATACCTTTCCTTCGGGATTTTGCTTACTACCATTAAATAAGGAATGCCCATCATGCTTGCCCAGCCGATACCAAAGCCAGTAATTGCGGGAAATAAGAGCCACTTATTTTCGATGTGAGGAAATAGTAACAGCCCAACGCCTGCCAATACCAAACATCCAAAATGAACTAGCTTAGGTGAATATTTTTTGGCAAACCATACCAAACCAAAAGCGCATAAAAACGTTACAATGTTATACCATCCGTTTACAAGTCCTGTCCAGCCCACGGCTTTTTCATACAATGTACTGTCTTGCTGAGGGGTAGTTTTCCATACAGACAAAGCAATGCTTTTAGAGGAGTTTTGCCAGTAACAGAACAAGGCATACCATTGAAATAAATACACCAATGCCAGTTGCCACATTACTTTAGGCATACTCAATATGGCATCAATAATTTCAATATTTTGGGCAAACAATATTTTGATGGTTGGATGACTGCCGGCATAATTAAGGAATTTCCTATACAATCCCTTCGAAAAAATGGAAGGAATGATGATCAGAATCAGCACTATATAAGCAACAATGGTAGTGAGAATGGATAAAAAAAACTGAACAAACAGAGGTGGCATGCCCTTGTTTTTTTCTGTTAGTTGAGCCAGTTCGCTTTCTGAAGGTGGTATTTCAGGGGTTGTTTTTATACTCCATAAAACAGAGCCGATAGAACAAACAGCACCTAAAAAAAACGAAGCAAAAACCCAGGTGGGCAGCTTACCAGTTTTACCAATAAATATCATTGGGAAAATAAACAAGGAAACATTGGCGAGGGTTTGACCAAAGCCGGTAAAAAAGCTCTGCGCCTGAAAGCCTGTTGGTTGTTGGGTTGCATCTAATTTATCTGCGATAAAAGCACGGTAAGGTTCCATTGCGGTATTGTTACCGGCATCTAACACCCATAATAAACCAGCGGCCATCCACAAGGCACTGCTAAAAGGAAAAAGGAAAAGTGCAATGCTGCAGATCATAGCGCCAATAAAAAAATATGGTGTTCTTCGTCCAAATTTTGGATGCCAGGTTTTATCACTTAACGCACCAATGATCGGTTGAATAATTAAACCTGTTAACGGACCAGCAAGGTTCAGCCAGGGAATTTCATCGGGCTTTGCGCCCAAAAAATCGTAAATAGGATTTACAGCACTTTGCTGTAAACCAAAACTATACTGAATGCCAAAAAAGCCAACATTCATATTGATGATTTGCTGAAAGCTAAGCCGGGGCTTTAATAATGACATA
>JAYUBR010000297.1:0-2032 GCA_043740775.1 Ferruginibacter sp.
AGATGGCATCAGCGAAGCCGCCGTATTGACCCGGTTAAACAAACAAATGGACGAGGATAAAAAAATGCGTTTATGTGATTATGTAATAAACAACGATGAGCAGGAGTTGCTGATTCCGCAGGTATTGAAGATACATGAGGTTTTGAAAGCGGAAGCTGAAAGCTTAAGGCTGAAAGCAGAAAGCTTATTAAGATGAGAAGGCGCACTGCATAGCAGACTTTACATTTAGCTTTAAGCCGTATGCCTTGCGCCTTCTGCTTTTAAATTATTTCAATTTCGCCAAAGCATCAATGATGCGTACCCAAGCCCTTTCAATATTTACCATGCTGTTGGCAAAAGAAAACCGAACACATTTGGGTTCTCCAAAAGCTTCTCCCATTACAGAAGATACATGCGCCATATTCAGCAAATACATAGAAAAATCAGCCGAGTTGTTAATTACATTCTCCCCGTCTGATTTACCATAATAAAAAGATACATCCGGAAAAATATAAAAGGCTCCTTCGGGTTCACTGCATTTTATGCCGGGCACATTTTTAATTATTTCCATTACCCTGGCTCTTCTTCTGGTAAACTCTTCGGCCATTTCCATAGAAGGTTTCAGGTCGGTTGTTAATGCCACCACGGCCGCTTTCTGGGTGATGGAACAAGTAGCACTTGTAAACTGCCCCTGCAATTTTTCACACGCTTTTGCTACCTCTGCATTGGCGGCAATATATCCTAAGCGCCACCCCGTCATCGCAAAGCCTTTACTTAAACCATTAATCAAAATAATCCTTTCTTTAAGGTCGCTGAATTGTGCAATGCTTTCATGCTTGCCTACAAAATTGATGTATTCATAAATTTCATCTGCAATGATATATACGTTTGGATACTTCCTCAGCACAATAGCCAATCCTTCCAGTTCATCTTTGCTATACACAGCGCCTGATGGATTGCAGGGAGAAGAAAACATAAACAAGGTTGTTTTATCAGTAATGGCCGCTTCCAGTTGAGCAGGAGTAACTTTAAAACCACTTTCCAAACTGGTGCTTACCTGTACCACAACCCCACGGGCAATCTTCACCAGTTCTGAATAAGTAACCCAGTACGGGGTAGGAATCACCACTTCATCCCCGTCATCCACCACGGCTAAAATTGCATTGGCCAGGCTTTGCTTGGCCCCGGTAGAAGTAACTATATTTTCGGGCTTGTAATCCAGGTTATTATCTCTCTTCAATTTGGTGCAAACCGCTTCTCTTAGATCGGCAAAACCCGCTACCGGCGTGTAATGGCTCCAGTTATCGTTGATGGCTTTTATAGCCGCATCTTTAATGTGTTGCGGCGTATCAAAATCAGGTTCTCCCAGGCTAAGGTCAATTATGTCAATTCCTTTTGCCCTTAATTCGCGGCCCATTTTGGCCATTTTAAGTGTTTCAGGTTCTGCAAAGCGATCTAATAAAGAAGAAATATGCATGTAGTATAATTTTAGGATTGCGAAATTACAGGAAACTAACGCATTTATTGGTACTTAAATAAAGAAATGATTTTTTGCGTAAAAGTATTTGTCCCGGCATGACCGCTTTGTGGTAAATCCTTGCCCGTCCGAATGCCAGCCCGAACGATTCATTCTGGCGGGGATTCATCCGGGCGGACATCACCCTCGTTTACAAAAATAGCTATCAGCAACTTTTATCAAAACATATCAGGACCACATGGAAGGCAGTAAACGCAGATCCATCAGCGTATTTACTGTTGTCTTTCTCAGCGCTATGTGTCATCATTTGTAGTAAGTCAATCACAAATAATTAAATACTTTACAGCCAACAGGTATAATAATTATCTTTAAAAAATTAATAACTTTTACCTTGGGATTTATGAACCAATGTTACATGAAAAAAACTATTGCTGCCCTTATTTTAATTTGTTTACTCAACACCATTGTTGTTACTGCACAGAATTCAACCTCAGCCTGTAAAGTACTTACGCTTACACTTAACAAAAATTATACAGGAGAATGTAAAAACGGACTTGCAGACGGACAAGGAGAAGC
>JAYUBR010000298.1:0-6847 GCA_043740775.1 Ferruginibacter sp.
ATGATCCGGCTTGGGTGAAGTAAACGGATGGTGCCTTGCTACCCAGCGGTTATCATCTTCCGCATATTCAAACAATGGAAAATCCAGTACCCACAATAATTTAAACTCGTCCGTTTTGCGCATGCCTAACTTATCAGCCATGTACATACGCAGATCGCTAGAGGCTTTCCTGGTGCGTTCTTCAGCACCGGCCAATATCAAAATTAAATCGCCTGGTTTGGCATTCGCTGCTGCTGCAATTGCTTTTAATTTTTCTGCATCATAAAATTTATCTACACTGCTTTTGTAAGTTCCATCAGCATTGAATTTTATAAATACAAGACCCTTCATGCCAATCTGCGGGCGTTTAACCCACTCGGTTAATTCGTCTGTTTGTTTACGGGTGTATTCGCTGCAACCTGGTATGGCAATGGCTAACACGGTTTCAGCCCCCCCGCCCCCCAAGGGGGGGATATCAAGCAGCTCGCTTTCTAACAATGGCTTGTATGTTGGAAATGTATGCTGCGGAAATTTCAGGTTCGCAATTTTTATTTCAAAGCGAATATCTGGTTTATCATTTCCATATTGCCACATGGCATCTTCCCATGTCATGCGTTCTACCACATTGGTGTAATCAATATTTTTTACATCTTTAAAAATGCGTTTTACCAAACCTTCAAACATGTTTAAAATGTCTTCCTGCTCCACAAAACTCATCTCGCAATCTATCTGTGTAAACTCAGGCTGGCGGTCTGCTCTAAGGTCTTCATCACGGAAACATTTTACAATCTGGTAGTAGCGGTCGTAGCCACTTACCATCAGCAATTGTTTAAACGTTTGCGGGCTTTGTGGCAATGCATAAAACTGTCCCGGATTCATACGGCTGGGTACTACAAAATCTCTTGCACCTTCCGGGGTAGATTTAATTAAAAAGGGCGTTTCAATATCCATGAAATTATTTTCATGCAAATAATCCCTGGTGCTGCGGCCCACGGCATAGCGAAGTTCCAGGTTCTTCTTTACCATGTTTCTGCGCAAATCTAAAAAGCGGTATTTCATCCGCAGTTCATCACCACCATCTGTATCATCCTGTATTGAAAAAGGTGGTACGGCACTCTTATTTAAAATGGTAAATTCTGCTACTGCAATTTCAATATCGCCGGTTCCGATATTTGCATTTTTACTGCTGCGCTCGTTCACGGTTCCTTTCACCTGTAAAACAAACTCTCGTCCAAGCGGATTGGCATCTAATTGTGCATTCAGGTTTTCTGAAAATAACAGTTGTGTAATACCATACCGGTCACGAAGATCAACAAAACTAATGCTGCCAAATTTACGGATGGTTTGCACCCATCCGCTTAAGGTAATTTCTTTTTTTACATCGGCAATTCTTAATTCACCGCAGGTATGCGATCTGTACATAGAAATGTGTTTTGCCCCTACCCCAAAGGAGACAAGGAATTTAATTATATTTTGTAACAAGCAGCGTTCAACTGCTTTGTAGCTTTTATTAAAGCGGCTGCAAATATACAAATAGAAAGCTTAGGGCTGCAAAGCTTCTTCCCGAGGTTGATCGGAGAACGGGCAACCATTTGATTGTTGTGAATTTTGGTGTAGTAAGAAGGGATTGTGATTTTTGGGATTGTTAGCACCTGAAATAATAAAGAGCAGCCAACCAGGCACAGTTGACCACTCTTTCAGGGAACCACTATTAGGTTAAAAGGGAAGTCAGATAAGTAATCAGAGGGAAATATGTTGATTGTATTTTTATAAATTTTACAGTGCCAGCACTTTAAACTATTAACCTAATCGAAAGCATTCCATAAAAGGTTGGCTTGCCCGGGCGCACTGCCTCCCGCTTATTGGTGGCAGATGCGCTCCAGGGGCCATGGCTGGTAGTAGTCTAACTACAGCCAGCACCTGTTTTGGATATATCTTTTAAAATCATTTCCAGCTTAGCTGCGCAATAAAACGATCAGCCTTCCTGTATTGATTATTTCCCGTCTTATGAAAGAACTTCTTACACTTATATTTTACATCCGTTTTAAGTGCGCAATGCATTAATTCCGATACAAAAATGCGGTATCCTGCAAAACAGGCAAAGGGTATTTTACCGGTAAATAATTGGGTGTTTTAACGGTAAAAAAAGGGGGAAAAGACTGTTTTTTAGAAAGAATAAAGTTATTATTACATCGATTTTGTTAGTGAAAAACTGATACATGCCATCAATAAAATGGGAGATGGTGGTAATGAACTGAATACGTTAATTCAGTTAAACGAAAGGGAGAGAGTTTTTAAAATACGCCTGCACTGAATTAACCTACAAAGAAATTGCTAATAAAATTTGTGTAAGTCCCCGAACGGTTGATGGTTACCAGGATGGACTTTTTGAAAAACTGCATTTAAAAACAAGGGTTGGGTTGGTAATGTATGCCATTCGCCATGGCATTGTAAGTTTTTCCTGAATAAACAAGTGAATACGCAAACAATACATTCTGTAATCTACATTGTTTCAACTGCCAGCGGATGTTTTGGTCTCCACCAGATATAATAATAGCCAAGAATAAGCAAGCCGATTGAGAAGGGAATAATGGCTAAATGCTTGTAGGTAAAATCGCCAAATAAGGGGTCGCTGTCAAAATGTAAAAATTCGCTGATCATCCAGTAAGAGTTGGCCGTTATCCAAACTACTATTGCAACGTTATGACATACCTCACTCATAAATTGCCTGGTACGAATGGCAATTACGATGGCAATGATCAGCGTTGGAAAAATCATTGCAATACCCAATGGCTTCCAGATCATGCACCAGCTAATATCTTTCAGCAGCCAGAATACAATGTGCAGGTTTTCCATTTTACGGTACCGGATAGGTATTGAGTACACTGCGTTGCTCATGCTGTAGTTAATTTTGAAATGCGAATATATATTATTGAAGTAAACCAAATACAGGATAACGTGATGTGCGGGCTGAGAACTTAATTTTTTTAGAATAAATTGTTGATATTCCCAGACAAGTATCAATAAAAAAAACCTGCCGAATTTTATTCAACAGGCTTTTAAATAATATAACTAACAATAAAAATTATTTTGCTACAGAAAGTGCATTCACTTTTCTTGCCAGCTTGCTTTTTAAATTAGCAGCTTTGTTTTTATGAATGGTACCACGTTTTGCTAATTTATCAATCATAGCGGCAACGGATGGTAATTTTTCTGCGGCGCCTTCTTTGTTATCAATTGCCTTGATATCACGTATTGCGTTACGGGTTGTTTTACCATAATAACGGTTACGCTCATTGCGTTTGGTGCTCTGACGGACATCTTTCCTGGTTGCTGCGTGATTTGCCATTTTAAATCTATTTTTGGGCTGCAAAGATAGGGGGATATAATAAGAAACAAACATTTTAACAACAGTAATTTCCCAAAAAAGCCCGTTTCTGCTATAAATCCCTCCTTTTTTAACGGAAAAATAAATTTCAATTCTCCATATTCATTTCCTTTCTGTTTCAAAATTAAATTTTTATAACCTAATAACAAGCAATGCTGCATTCTAATTTTTTTTTGCTCATTTTTAAATTCCTTATTTTTTGCAAGTTTTTCCTGCTTATTTTATAACATTTCAAAATCTGTTTTAAAGCAGTTTTTTTAAATTAAAGTTTATAACATTTTTAAGTAAAATGCGTTTACTATCTGTTTATAAAAACCGATATTTGCAGACACAAATTTGCTGTGATAAATTAATAATTTTCTAATTACAATGAAGGATTTTCAGTACATAACGAATGCCCACCCCGCCTACATCGAAAACTTATACAACGATTTTATAAAGAATCCTGAAAGTGTGGATGCGGATATGCGGAACTTTTTTGAAGGATTTGATTTTGCGGTTAGTAATTACAAGGGCAATACATATGGTAAGCCTGTTGCTGCAAACGGGGTTGCGGCAGATAAAATTCAGACCGATACCATTCAGTTGGATAAAGAGTTCAACGTATATCAGTTAATATTAGCTTACCGGCGAAAAGGCCATTTAATTGCCATTACCAATCCAATACGCGAAAGAAAAGACAGGCAGGCAAATCTTGGCCTCGAAAATTTTGGCTTTTCAGACGCCGATCTCACTACAGAATTTGAAGCCGGTAAATTTGTAGGCCTCGGAAAAACATCCTTAAAAAATATTGTTGCCCATTTACAAAAATGCTACACAACGCATGTAGGTATTGAGTTTAGCGCCGTTAACAGCAGAAAGAAAAGAGATTACCTGATCAATGCAGTAGAACATACCATGTTGCAGCCGGTGCCGCTGGAACAAAAGAAAAGGATATTACAAAAGTTGAATGAAGGAGTAATGTTTGAAAAATTCCTTCATACAAAATACATTGGTCAAAAAAGATTTTCACTCGAAGGTGGCGAAACTACCATTGCCGCGTTGGATGCAATCATCAATACGGCATCAGTAAAAGGTGTTCAGGAAGTGGTGATCGGCATGGCGCACCGTGGCAGGTTAAATATTTTGGCCAATATTATGGGCAAAACATACGAGAATATTTTTAATGAATTTGAAGGCACAGCAACACCCGATACCACCATGGGCTCAGGCGATGTAAAATATCATCTTGGTTACAGCAGTGAAGTAGAAACTGACCTTGGAAATAAAATAAATTTAAAACTCTGCCCCAACCCTTCGCATCTTGAAGCCGTAGACCCGGTGGTAGTGGGCTTTGCAAGAAGCAAAGCGGATGTTTTGTACAACAGTGATTTTGATAAAATATTGCCCATCCTGATTCATGGTGATGCCTCTGTTGCAGGCCAGGGTGTTGTGTATGAAGTATTGCAGATGTGTAACCTGAAGGGCTATTATACCGGGGGAACTATTCATTTTGTAATTAACAACCAGATAGGTTTTACAACAGATTTTGATGATGCCCGCAGTGCAGATTATTGCACATCCATTGCTGCAATGGTAAAGGCTCCTGTATTACATGTGAATGGCGATGATCCTGAAATGGTAGTAAAAGCTGTACAGATAGCAACGCAATACCGCCAGGAATTTAACAATGATATTTTTGTTGATATGGTTTGCTACCGCAAACATGGTCACAACGAAGGAGATGAACCTAAATTTACCCAGCCGCAATTGTATGCGTTAATTGATAAGCATCTTAATCCAAGGGAAGTGTATACCCAATACCTGATTCAGAATGGCGAAGCGGATGCACAGGCTCTGGCGAAGGACATGGAAAAACAATTTTTGGCTGATCTGCAGGAAAGATTAGATGAAGTAAAACAACATCCTTTACCCTATACTTTTCAAAAGCCAGAACTGTGGTGGAAAAGTTTACGCAAAGCGACAGCAACCGATTTTGATGCATCACCGGTTACTGCCATTACAGAAAGTAATTTCAAATTATTGTTTGATGGTTTAATGAAATGGCCCACAAATTTTAAGCCGTTGCGCAAAGTAGAAAAGCTATTACAGGATAAAATAAAACTGTTTAATGATGAACATAAAATAGACTGGGCAACAGGTGAGCTGATGGCTTACGGCAGTTTGTTGATTGAAGGAAAGGATGTGCGTATGAGCGGACAGGATGTAAAGCGGGGTACTTTCAGTCACCGGCATTCTGTTTTATACGATGAAAATACCAATGCAGAATACAACCGCCTGAACCATTTTACAGAAATGCAGGCACCTTTCCGTATTTACAATTCTTTGTTGAGCGAATATGCTGTATTGGGATTTGAATATGGTTACTCAATGGCCAATCCCAATGCCCTTGTAATTTGGGAAGCACAGTTTGGCGATTTTTGTAATGGTGCACAAACCATGATTGACCAGTTTATTGTAGCGGCTGAAACCAAGTGGCAGCGAATGAATGGCGTGGTAATGTTATTGCCGCATGGTTATGAAGGACAGGGGCCGGAACACAGCAGCGCAAGAATGGAAAGGTTTTTACAAATGTGTGCCGAACTGAATATTGTGATCACTAACATCACTACCGCCGCTAATTTTTTCCATGCATTGCGCAGGCAACTTACCTGGTCTTTCAGAAAACCATTAATAAATTTTTCTCCCAAAGCAAACCTTCGTCATCCTGGAAGTTATAGTGCGGCCAGCGAATTTACCAATGGCAGATTTAAAGAAGTAATAGATGATCCTTTTGTAAATGATGCCGCTGTGGTAAAAAAAGTGTTGTTCTGTAGTGGTAAAATATATTTCGACCTGGCAGAAAGACAATTGAAAGATAACAGGAAAGATGTGGCCATTGTAAGGGTTGAGCAAATTCATCCGATACCCCAAAATCAATTGGATGAATTGTATAAAAAATACAGTAAAGCCATCTGGCATTGGATACAGGAAGAACCATTAAATATGGGTGCTGCCAGTTTTTTAAGAATGAATTTAAAGAACATCAATTTCTTTATCATCAGCAGAATACAAAGTGCCTCTACCGCCACAGGATATGCTAAAATACATGCTAAAGAACAGGCTGAAATAATTGATACCGCTTTCAGTATATAAATTAAAAATACTTTTTTGCAAACCGGCTGATAGCCGGTTTTTGCATTGCAGTTATAAAAGCACTTTTATAAAAGCGCTGTTTATAAAATAAAACCCTGTTTTTTTATTGATAAGATTAACCGAAATTCGCACAACATTAAATAATTACAATGGCAATAGAAATAAAGGTACCTTCTGTAGGAGAAAGTATAACGGAAGTTACCCTCGTAAAGTGGATAAAAAAAGATGGCGAGTATGTAGACCGGGATGAAGTGATTGCAGAACTGGAAAGTGAAAAAGCCACGTTTGAGATCAATGCCGAACAGGCAGGTGTTTTGAAAATAATTGCTGCCGAAGGAGATACCC
>JAYUBR010000299.1:0-2030 GCA_043740775.1 Ferruginibacter sp.
ACGGGAAATTATTGGAATTTAATAGTATTTGTAAGAAATATACAGAAAATAGATTTCATGAAGGTTTCAATAATATATTGATTGTATGTGAAAAGAAAGATCCGGATAATAACCGTCTTTTGGAATCATCAGACGATTTTGATAAATTTAATATCATCCCAAAAGATACATTAGGATTGAGCTGTCTGCATGATGACTATTCAGCTTGAGGCTCACGTCTAAAAGGCGAATTCTATGTGTAGTGTAACCTTGTTATGGAACAGCAAATTGATTTTTATAACGAATAAAAAGAGGTTTAAAAGTTCTTCAGTAAATAATGTTTTTTTCAGTGTTGGAATTGTTAAATTCCTATACATCTAATGATTCAAACTCTCCGCCAGCAACCGATGAAAATGATGCGTGCCTTGTTCTCTTGTTACAGAATAACGGCCATGCTGGTAAAATCTTGATACGATGCCCTTTTGCACACTGTGTACAATTTCTTCATCTTCCATTTCTACCTTATCCAGGTCGCCGCCAGCCCCTTTATCATACTTTTCTTCTTTCCACATAAAAGTTAAAAACTCAACCTTTGTTTTGTTTACCGCAACCGGGCTTACAATATTTACAGACAATCCCCAGGGATAAAAATTGAACATCATATTGGGGTATACCCAAAAATAATATGCGGCCACATTGGTTTCATAATCAATGGAGGTTTCGGGTAAATCAAAACAATTGGCAGCATCTTTACTTACGCCCAATTGCAGGCTGGCTCTTGCGTACAGCTCTGTAGTGTAATCACCAAAACTCAATGCGGCGTTCAACGCTGCATGTACAAATGGAATGTGAAAACCTTCGAGGTAATTTTCGCAATACAAGGCCCAGTTGGCATCAATATCAAAAGTCTTGCTTAGTTCCGGACGGTATACAAATTCTTCCATGGGCAACCAGTGTAATCTTTCCATCATCTCACTTAAATAAATATGTGCCTCATCTTTTTGGTGCAGGCTGGTAAATAATAAATTGCCCCAATTGAACAACGGCAATGCTGGTAAGTTATCTGCTTCGCAGGGGAAATTTTCTACCGCTTTAAATTCGGGCATCGAAATAAATTTTCCGGATAATTCAAATAACCGGCCGTGGTATTTGCACCGTAAATTAGTTGCTTTGCTGCATTGTTTGTAAGCAATTAAATTGCCGCGGTGGGTACATACATTACTCAGGCAATGCACTTCACCGGCCGCATCTTTGGTAAGCATCAGTGGTTCATCCATGTAATTTTTCAACAGGGTAAAAGGCTGTACATCGCCGTTAAATTTTACCATTTCTTTACTGCCTATAAACTGCCAGGAAGGGGCAAATATTTTTTCTTTTGCAGCTTCAAAAATGCCATCACTGGTATAAACATCTGTTGAGATGGTACTTGCTTTTGCGATGTTGGGATCTATATAAAAGGTGCTCATAAAATAAATTTGCTCAATTTATTAAATAAAATTTCAACATCGCTAAATAATATACTGCTAAAAGTATATAGTCGCATGAAAGCTACAACGACATTTAAACCAGGTTGACAAATAATTGGAATTTGCTAACTCTAACTATGGAAGAACGATTTTATTTTGACACTTCAGTTTTTGGTGGAATCTTCGACATTGAATTTGAGGAGGAAACGACTTTGCTTTTTGAAAAAGTTAAATCAGGACAAATCAAGTGCATATATTCCAACTTAACAGAAAGCTAATTGACCAATGCGCCTGAACGGGTTAGGGACTTTTTTAAAAATTTAAAAGATGAGTTCAAAGAAAAAATTTTGGTAACACCAGAAGCGCTAAAACTTGCTCAACAATATGTGAATGAAAAGGTTGTAGGGGAAACAAGTTTGGACGACTGTATCCACATTGCAAATGCGACTTTACACAAAGTTGACATGTTAATAAGTTGGAACTTCAAACACATTGTAAACGTGTATAGAATTCGTGGTTATAATTCCATAAATTTACGGTTAGGACATGGGACATTAGAAATACATTCACCAAAAGAAATTGTGA
>JAYUBR010000300.1:0-2029 GCA_043740775.1 Ferruginibacter sp.
TAACTTTCATAATTGCCTTGGTGGTTTTGCTATACAATCTTGGGCTAATAAAACAAAAGCAGCCATAAATTTTTATAAACAAGGCTGCATATTTTACCACCTGATATTTTTTGAGAAATAAATAGCTGCAGTGCAATAAATTAATCATTTTACATTATACTAAAACTTTATCTCAAAACGTTTGAGTGATAATTATTAATAGGTGTTGAAAGCAATGCCTTTTATTTTATCTTCGTCTTTAATCATGTCAAAGTATTTAATTATAGGCCTTGGTAATATAGGTAACGAATATGCTAACACCCGTCATAATATAGGTTTTGATGTAGTAAATGCATTTGTACAAAAGCATGGGGGTACATTTAAATCAGAAAGGCTTGCCCTTGTGGCTGAAGTAAAATGGAAGGGTAAATTATTTGTTTGCATTTGCCCTACTACTTTTATGAATTTAAGTGGAAGGGCCTTTAAATATTGGATGGATAAAGAAAAGATACCTTTAGAAAATACCTTAACAATTGTTGACGACCTTGCACTTCCATTAGATAAACTGCGTTTACGGGCCGGTGGTTCAAGTGCTGGCCACAACGGGCTAAAAGATATTCAAAATGTTTTGGGAACAGATATATATCCAAAACTTCGCTTTGGAATTGGCAATAATTATCCCAGGGGAATGCAGGCAGATTTTGTTTTAAGTAAATGGTTAAGTGTAGAATTGGCAACAGTTCAGTTAAAAATTAAAAAATGCATAGAGATAATTGAAAGTATAGCTGTAGTGGGTATTGAGCAAATTATGAATGAAGTGAATAAACTTTCTATACAGCCGTAAGCTATTAGTAATCACATAATTGTTTTGTTTATTTGATTTGTTTATATTCGCTTTCTAAAACCCGGCTATCCTAATAATAAAAAAAAGATGAAGATAATTTGTGTAGGCCGGAATTACCCGGCCCATGCCAAAGAGCTTGGCAACGATATACCAGATGAGCCTGTGATTTTTATGAAGCCTAAAAGTGCGCTGCTGCAGAGCCATACGCCTTTTTACTATCCTGAATTTACCAACGAGCTTAACTATGAATGTGAACTGGTTCTGCGTATTTGTAAAAATGGCAAGTATATCCAGGAAAGGCATGCTACCAACTATTATAACGGTATTACAGTGGGCATTGATTTTACTGCCAGGGACATTCAAAATGACCTGAAAGCAAAGGGATTACCGTGGGAAAAAGCCAAGGCATTTGATAATTCTGCTGCAGTAGGAAAATTTATTGACCTCACGCCAACCTTCAATAAAAAAAATATCAATTTTACTTTTTACAAAAATAAAGAGCTGGTGCAGCAGGGCAATAGCAACCAGATGATATTTTCTTTTGATTATATCATTGCTCATATTTCCAACTATTTTTCATTAAACATCGGTGATTTAATTTTTACCGGAACGCCCGTTGGTGTAGGAGAATGCGTGGTGGGAGATGACCTTGAAGCTTTTATTGAAAAGGAAATGCTGCTTAAACTGGAAATAAAATAATTCCCTTTAAATTTTATTAATATTGAATTGATCCGGGCTAAGAAACAGTCCCGGGGTGGTGCGTATTGTGCCATGTACCCATCTTATCGGCAAGAAAGGTGTAGGTTGATCAATAAGGACAAGGCTTTTGGTTGGTTAGTACAACTTTTAAACTGTTAAGTCTTTAGCATTTCACAAAAACGCCTATATTTGTACTCCGAAATGTCGGGGTAGCTCAGCTGGTTAGAGCATCGGATTCATAACCCGAAGGTCGGCAGTTCAAGTCTGCTTCCCGATACTAAGCCTAAGTCCTTTATTAGTAAGGATTTGGGTTTTTTTATTTTTATACAATGTGGTTATCATGGCTGGAGAGTTAACACTTTCGTTAACACTTTAATGCTAAAATAATGAATCAACTACCTTTTTCATGCTATTGTTCCGATCTAAAAGTTTATCCTAAAAATTGGCAATCACCCAGAGTTTCCTTGAAAAGATACTGGTATGTTTATTACAGGTTTTATGATCCGG
>JAYUBR010000301.1:0-6834 GCA_043740775.1 Ferruginibacter sp.
ATAGTGATACCTCTTTCCTGTTCCTGCGCCATCCAGTCCATGGTAGCGGCGCCATCATGCACTTCGCCTATTTTATGATTTACCCCGGTATAATAAAGAATACGTTCGGTGGTAGTGGTTTTACCGGCATCAATATGAGCGGCAATACCAAAGTTTCGTTGATAACGTAAATCTGCCATTTTATTTGAATTAAAAATTTAGTATTGAAAATTTATTTGCTAAAAATTGCAGCCATTTCTTAACTGCCATTTTTCTTTTTTGTAACCGGCCTTTGAATTACAATTCAGCTTCATTGGCGTCGCACTCATGTACTATTTTTCTATATTGATCTTTGATGCCTGGTTCTTAGCAGGGCAATAAACCCGAAGGTACTGGGTTGCTTTAATTTGATGAATGTACTCTCATAATATGCTAAATAAATTACAGCGGCCATCCTTAACATCCTATCTTGCTGAACTTTTTAGCGCCGCAAAGGTATGTGTTTTTTTGTAACAAAAAATGTAAAACTAATCAGTATTGAGTACCTGCTCTACCGGATGGGGACTATCAAAATAATAAATAACTGCGCCGGCTAAAATAATTCCAATTCCTATTAAACTTTCTACCGGCCTTTCAATAATTGTAAAAACAAGTACCCATGCATTAAAGAGTAAAAATATAATCTGCAACCAAGGTTTAAACGGACTTCTGAATGTGCCCGGTTGACGGTTCTTTAAAAATAAACTGGTAGCTACTGTTAAGGAAGCCATTAGTTGCAGAACAAATCCGGCATACAGTAATATTTTTTCAAAACTTCCGGTTAGAGCAAGTAAAATACTTATAAAAACATGCAACCTTATTGCTGCAACAGGAATTCCATGGGCATTTTTTTTAGCCAGTGGTTGCCAAAGTTTATACTCTTTTGCCATAGCCATCGTTACCCTTGGCCCTACCCATAAATAAGAGCTTACGGTAGCAATTAACTGTATGGCTATAAATATACTTACCCATTTACCACCGGTGCTTCCCAACAGGTTATCAAAAGAAATAAAAGTTACCTCTTCTTTACCAACAAGCTGCGTTACAGTAGCATTTTTTAATAACACAAATTGAAAAAGTATATACACAATAGCTACAAACAACGTACTTCCAATCAATGCTCTGGGCAAATTTTTTGCAGGATCCTTAATTTCATCCACTACGTAGGCTGCTGCATTCCACCCTATGTAAGCAAAGCCAACATATATCATCGAAACGGCGAAGCCCGGTTTTAAAATTTCGTTTTTCCAGCTATTGCTAAAATTTATTGCACTGTTGGTATTACCAGTAATAAAAAAGCCCAGTGCAATAAGGCAAATAATAAAAAGCACTTTTATTATTGTTGAAATATTTTGAAACCGGCTGCTATGGCGGATGGTAAAGCTGTGCATCAACCCAATTAATACAATAATACCAATTGCCAGCCACATATTATTTTGTAATCCAAACGGAGAAAGATATTTTGTAAAAGCCATGGCCGCCAGGGCAACTGGTGCAGAAAATCCAACTGTAAGGCCGGCCCATGCGGATAAGTAACCTAACAAAGGATGAAAAACCCTTGACAAATAAATATAGTCACCTCCGGATTCTTTAAAATGTGTACCCAGTTCTGCATAAGCAAAAGCACCAAATAATGCTAGCAAACCACCTGCAAACCAGAGCAATAAAATACTCCACGTATTTTGTACCGCAGCTAACTGAAACCCAACACTTGTAAATACCCCTGTACCGATCATGTTGGCCACCACAATGGCAGAGGCAGTGTAAATACTTATTTTTCTTTTCAAAATCTGCAGAGAATATTTGGTAAAGAGGACAATATTTTCAGGAAGATAAACAATAAAATGGTTGAAAGATCACCAAAAAAAAAGCTACCCTTGTTGAGAGTAGCCTTATAAAATTATTTTGTTATACTTAAATTCTAAAGTGAGCAAACGCTTTATTAGCTTCTGCCATACGATGTGTATCTTCTTTCTTTTTATAAGAAGCACCTTCGCCTTTGCTGGCTGCAACTATTTCATTTGCTAATTTGTCAGCCATGCTGCGACCATTACGATCACGGCTGTATTTTACCATCCATTTAATGCTTAAAGAAACTTTCCTATCCGCACGAACCTCTGCAGGAATCTGGAAGGTAGCCCCACCAATACGACGGCTACGAACCTCCACACCAGGAGTAATATTGCTTAAAGCCTTTTTCCAGATTTCATAACCATTGTCACCTGTTATTTTACTTACTTTATCCAAAGCATCATAAAAAATAATATAAGCACCACTTTTTTTACCAGCCCACATTAAATTATTTACAAAACGGGTAACTAATCTATCATTGAACTTAGGATCTGGTGCTAAGGGGATTTTTTTTGGTTGTGTCTTACGCATTGTTATTTATTTTTTCGCACACCACGAATGAACGAGTGATTAAAATTTTATGAATTATTTTTTAGCTTTTTCTTTTTTGGTTCCGTATTTACTACGGCTTTGCTTGCGGTCTTTAACACCTGCTGTATCCAAACTACCACGAACAATGTGGTAACGTACACCTGGTAGATCTTTAACCCTGCCGCCACGGATCAATACGATACTATGTTCCTGTAAATTGTGTCCCTCACCCGGGATATAGGCTATAACTTCAATTTTATTGGTTAAACGTACCTTGGCTACTTTGCGCAAAGCAGAGTTTGGCTTTTTAGGCGTAGTAGTGTACACCCTTGTACAAACACCACGACGTTGCGGGCATGCATCCAAAGCTCTTGACTTACTTTTAGCTTTAATAATTTCTCTTCCTTTTCTAACTAACTGTTGTATTGTAGGCATTGTGAACCCTTTATTTTTGGACGGCAAAGGTAGCGTTTATGATTTAAAATGAAACACTATTTTACAAATAATTTATTTTTTTTTATCCCAGTAAAAATTATCATTGTTAATAGTAATAATTATCTACCTGAAAATCGCTTTTTGGGTGAATATTTCCTTGCTGATTAAATCAACAACTTTTAAAATATACACCCCCTTTTTCATTTGCGCTGTTCTCTCAATTTGAAAGATAGTATTAATATCTGTTACAGATTTAAACTCTTTAACAACCTGATTTAAGACGTTTAAGAGTACTATATTGTAAATATGATTTTTAGGATTGGTAAAGCTTATGTTCAGTATATTATTTACGGGATTGGGATATAACTGAATACTGCTGCTCTTCGCTCCTTTGGTTAGTTCCACAATATTACTGTAAGAAAAAGTTTGATTGCTTTTCAGCAATTTTAACCTGTAAAAATTCTTGTACGCTGGTTCCCTGTCTAAAAAATTATATAACCCAATATTGCTGTTAACAACACTAAGATTAATTCTGCCGATTTCTTTAAAATCACTGCCACTCTTGCGCTCAATAACAAAATATTTAGTGCCGGGTTCTGTAGCCGCTTTCCAGTTTAATAAAACATTTTCGCCTGCAAACCTTCCGGTAAAATCCTGCAAGGTTATTGGGAGATAATGAAAACATGATCCGTCAAGATGATAATAATATGTTCTGTTTACACATTCCGTTCCAAGTATAATGTGACATATATACACTCCTGTATCGGAGGGTAGAACTTCGGGGATAAATATACTGGAAGCATTTCCAAGGTAAAGACTATCGGTACTGTTATTTTGAATTTTTTTGTACCATGAAAACCTGGCATTGTAAACAGTATCCATACTCAATGTAGTAGGAATTTGAAAGCAATTAAAGGTATTTATTATTGCATTATTCGCCAGCGGCAAAATACTTGCATCTGCTAACGTAGCATTGCCGCATGCATCTAATGCCCTTAACCTTACAAGAGAATAATTGGTTCCGTTGTTAATAGAGAAAACAGGGTTTGTTTGCGGGCCGGCAATAATAGAAGGTGTAGCAGGTGAACTCCCAATAATCTCATAAGTAAATGGCCCCACTCCGTTTGAAACAATGGCTTGAAGGCTAAAGCCGTTACTATCACACTGGTATGCTGATGACCTGCTTAAATTTGGAAATTGATAAGGTTGTATCACAACGGTATCCTGAAAAGAAATATTACATCCATTACTGGCTTTGTAATTTAAAATATAAGTGCCGGGTCCAAGATCCTGGAAAGTATATACCCCTCCAATTACTATATTTGGCGATAATTGAGGAGATAATGATATGCTGTCTTGTTTTACAATCCTAACTGTTAAAGACCCCATATTGGTTGTTGCAGTAGCTTGTATATCGCCTGACCCATTGGTGTAATTTCCGCTTGGGCATTTGGGAACAGAAGTAACCATGTGTTTTAAATAGCTGCCGGTAGCACCTATAATAACAGAATCCTGCGTACCGCAATTATCTGTGGTAATAATTTTATAGGTTTGCCCGGTTATGGTTCCTGCAATACTGTCAATAGTAAAATTATTAGTGTTGTAGTTACCTGTAAAAAATAAGCTATCATTGAAATTATATATTTTTATATTAACCGGTAAAACACCAGTTATAACTGAAACGGAAAACTTTGCAAAATTGTAACTGCAGGATTTATTGGAAGTAACTGATATTTTTGCCGGCAAAGCACTGGCCGTAAAACATCTCACCATAGTTGTGTCATAACAACTATCGGTAATTTTAATGCAATATTGTCCATACAATAGACTATCAAACTGCCCCGTGCCATTGCATCTTATCTGCACGCTTGCACTGTCATAAAGACAATATACCGGATTGGTTAAATTTTGTTGGCCATAAATCCGTGCAGAAAATGAAGTACAGGTATTACTAATAATTTTTACACTGGAATTGACTGAAGGAATATCACGTTTTACAGTCACACATCTTGTAAAAGAGGTATCCGGACAATTATTTTTTGCTTTCACACAATAAGAACCGTATGGAACACTATTAAATATTCCACTGCTATCACAGGTAATTAAAGAATCGCCGGCATTGTACAGACAAAATAAAGCGCCTTTTATATTATTGCTGATTGCAGTTAATGTAACAGATAAACAGATTTTATTGGTAACGTTTAAAACTATATCATTTGCTATTACAGGAGGGCCGGCGGTAAAACATCTTACAAATGTTGTATCAAAGCAGGAATCGTATACATTGGCACAATAACTTCCTAAAGCAAGGCTATCAAATATTCCGGTATTGTTACAGCCTATTAATACATTCGCACTATTATATAGACAGTACCTTGGGTTTGTTAAGCTATCGCCGCCAATTGAAATACTAAAACTGTTGCAAGTGACATAATGAGGAGTTATAATTGCCGGAACATTTGGTGTAGGTCTGGTTGCAGAAAAACAAATTGTAATAATAGTGTCCCTACAGCCATCTGTAACTTTAATACAGTATAAACCATAACCAAGGCTTGTAAAAACGCCGGTTGTATTGCAATTTATAAGCACATTTGCTGAATCATACAAACAGTAAGCAGGATTTGTTAACCCATTTTGGCCTGTAACGGCAGCAGAAAAAATGTTACATGTTTTATTGCTGATTAAAACATTATTGTTAATACTCAATGGTGGAGGTGATGCAGAAAAGCAACGTACAATGGTTGTATCGGTACAAATATCATGTATAAGAATACAATAACTACCGTATGGAATATTGGGAAATATACCTGTAGTATTGCAACTTATCAAAGTATTGATGCTGTCCAGTATACAAAACTCCGCAGTAAAAAAATTTTTAGCCCCTGTAACTGTTGCCATAAAACTGGTACATTGCATTGAAGAAATTACTACTACAGAAATAGCTGGTGCTATAATTAATTCAACAGTTGCTTTCTTTATTTTACCGCAACTATCTTTAGCGATTATTGTGAAATTTGTGTTACCCGCAAGGTCAAATTGAAAATCAGGATTAGACGACCACATAGTATCACCTGTTTGTCTTACAATACCATACATAAAGCCAGGAATACCTCCCATAATACTGATATTACCTTTGCTATCCACTACTTTTATATAGCCGGTAGCTGAGTCGCAGGAAGTTTTATTAAATATGTAGGAGTCAATCCACCATGTATAGTCGTTGATAGTTAGTTGTCTTGTTTGAATGCCGCCACAGGAATCCGTCAGACGTATAGTATAATCGCCTGCCGATAAATTATCGAATATTCCCGTACTGTTAACAGTACCAATTCCCATTGGAGATGGTGCTACAATAGAAAAAAGAAAAGGCGATCTTCCAAATTGCTGATCGGTTGCTTCAATACTTCCATTATCGCCCGCATCACAACTTACATCAATTTTATTGAGAGCGAATCTTGGATCCTGGTAAGACCCCGGAACAATTACCCCGGTTTGTGTATAAGAACAGTTGGTAACAATATCTGTAATTAAAACCGAGTAAATACCCGCAGATAAACCAGTAAGAGAATCAGAAGTAGTAAAATTTGAATTTACCGGTCCAGAGTTTTTGTACTTATATGATCCGGAACCACCGGTGGTAAAAATTTTTATGGAACCCGTAGCCGCACAGCGGGATTCATAAGTTTTAAAAGTTGCATTTAGTAAGGAGCAATCCTGCGCCTTCGCTATTTTTGGAATAATCGAAAAATAAGTTAGTACAAAAAGTACAATGAAGTAAATTTTTCGCATTTTTCATAGTTTGGTGGGAGAGATACAGCTTCTAAATTTTTCAATTTATATGCCATTAATCCAACGATATTTTAAGCGTCTTATTGGATAAAGAATTTTATTCAGGTAAATATACTGGAGTTTACCCAAAAAATCCTAACTATTTTATGGGATGTTGATTGGATACGGGTTTTAAAGGAATTGCAAGTGTAAGGCTACATTTTTTTTAAA
>JAYUBR010000302.1:0-2026 GCA_043740775.1 Ferruginibacter sp.
TTGCCCATGAACACCGGAGTAGAGGCGGTAGAAACTGCGTTGAAGCTTGCCCGTAAGTGGGCCTATGAAGTTAAAAAAGTAGGCACTAACCAGGCGGAGATTGTAGTTTGCGAAAGCAATTTTCATGGCCGTACCACTGGTGTAATTACTTTCAGCAGCGACCCTTCTGCAAAAAATAATTTTGGGCCTTTTAGTGAAGGATATACCATAGTGCCATATAACAATCTTCCTGCGCTGGAAAAATCTTTTCAGAATAAAAATGTTGCCGGCTTTCTTTTTGAACCCATGCAGGGCGAGGCTGGAGTAATGGTTCCAGATGAAGGATATTTAACCGGCATCAGGAATTTATGCAACGAGTATAATGTGCTGATGATTGCTGATGAGATACAAACCGGGCTTGCCCGTACCGGTAAAATGCTGGCCTGCGATCATGAAAATGTTCGTCCGGATATATTGATTTTAGGCAAGGCGTTAAGTGGTGGTGTATTGCCTGTAAGTGCTGTGCTGGCAGATGATGAAATTATGATGACGATCAAACCTGGTGAACATGGCAGTACTTACGGTGGCAACCCGTTGGCTTGTGCCGTTGCCATCGCTGCATTGCAGGTGTTGAAAGAAGAAAACATGAGTGAAAATGCAGCGGCAATGGGCGAATTATTACGCAATGAAATAAAAAAATTAAACTCCCCTTTTGTTGCCCTGGTAAGAGGCAAGGGACTACTGAATGCCATCGTAATTCAACACAGCAACCCCGAAGCCGCATGGGACCTGTGTTTAATGCTTAAAGAAAATGGCCTGTTAGCTAAGCCAACCCATGGAGATAAAATAAGGTTTGCTCCACCTTTATTAATTACAAAAGAACAGGTGATGGATTGTGTAAGTATTATTGATAAAAGTTTGCAGGCACTGGGATAATTGACAGGGGAGGCAATTTCGTTTGTGATTATTCATAAAAGATAATTTTCAGTAGCTGATTGTTAATGCTATAATTCAGCCGGTAAAATGAAACAACTTTATTATATTTCTACTGATAAATCTCAATTCAGCCTGGACGTAATTTTCGATTATTTAAGCAATCAATCTTACTGGGCAAAAGGCAGAAGCATGGAAACAATTAAAACGTCCATTGAAAATTCATTTTGCTTTGGTGTGTTTGATGCCGGTCATCAACAGGTAGGCTTTGCAAGGGTTGTAAGCGATTTTGCAGTATTTGCCTGGCTGATGGATGTATTTATTTTACCAGCTTGCCAGGGCAAAGGATTAGGTAAATTACTGATGGCAGAAATTATCAATCATAAAGATTTGCAAACCGTAAAAAGATGGGGACTTGGAACAAAAGATGCGCATGGCTTGTATGAACAATTTGGTTTCAGTCAGTTAGCTAAACCCGAAAATATGATGGAGTATGAACCGCTAAAATCTTCTCTTCAATAAGAAATATTTATTTATACTAAACAAATCAGGTAAAGCCGGTTATTAATTTAACCGGCTTTATTTTTATACCTATCCTCTGATGAATTGCTTAATTTTAAGAACTGGTTTATTCAAATAATTCCATCAAACTAAAATTCATTATGAAGCCTTCCAACCGCAAAGAGTTTTTGCAAACCTCGGCAGTATTAGTGGCAATCGCCATTGCAGGCAGTGCATTTGATTCTAAAAAGAAAATACCGTTACTCTCGTTTTCAACACTCGGTTGCCCCGACTGGACATTTGAACAAATTATTGATTTTGCTGCGAGCAATCATTTTAATGGCATCGAAATACGAGGTATACAAAGGGAACTTGAACTTACCAAATGCAAGGAGTTTAGTACACCGGAAAATATACTGGCTACCAGCAAACTGATGAAGGAAAAAGGATTGCATTTTTCAGACCTTGGATCTTCCGCAGCCATGCATCACAAGGATGCCACGGAGCGGCAGAAAAATTTAGATGAAGCAAAACGTTTTATCGATCTGGCGCAAAAAATACAATGCCCGTACATAAGAGTGTTTCCCAACAATTTACCTAAAGACGTAGAACG
>JAYUBR010000303.1:0-2020 GCA_043740775.1 Ferruginibacter sp.
ATGAAAGGCCGTGTGCCGGCAGCAAGTGTGGTGATACCGGGTACGTATAATAAAAAATTTGCAGCAGGTGAGTATGGTGTTGGCTGTGCATTGATTATCGGTAAGCGCAAGGCAAGCACCGATTTAAAAACAAGTTTAAATGATGCGCTGAGAGATTTTAATGTTTCGGTGTAAGACAGGTTTAAGGTTTAAAGTTTAAGGTTTGCAGAGTTCAATTATATTTGCAGGCTATAGGAGGGTTTAAAAGGTTTAAGAGGTTTAAAAAGTTTAAGAGGTTTAAGAGGTTTAATAGGTTAAGAAGTTGGGCCAACCTTAACCTTTGGAACTTTTGGAACATCTTGAACTTCTAAAGAAGCCCAGGTGGCGAAATTGGTAGACGCACTGCCTTCAGGTGGCAGCATTCGCAAGGATGTGCTGGTTCGAGTCCAGTCCTGGGCACTTGGTAAATATTAAAAGCCTTGATAGTATTGACTTTCAAGGTTTTTTTATTTTTAAGGGGATATGGAAGGGGCATATTAGACCTTTTAAATTTTTAGGAAGTTCATATATTAAATTTACTTTTAAGTTGTTTTGCTATATTTAAGCTTATAAGTGCCTGAGCAAATCTTTTATCCAAATTAAACTGTAACCAGTTTTATATTTCCATTTTGTAATAAAATCTGTTATTGGCTGATTAACATTTTTTATAAGCCCGTCATATGGCAATGCCGGTTAGCATAGTTATATATGCTTTGGAAATAGAAAAACTGCTGACATTTTTTTGGCTGCTGTAATTCTTTGCATAATATTCATATAAAATACTATCCTTGCGTATATTGACAAATGAAATTGTTTGGTGCAGGTTTACAAATTGAGTAAGCAAAATACCGGTTGAATTTATTGCCCTGTTTTCTACCTTTATATTTTTTATTTCTGCTAATGTGCCGGTTACTTTTATAAAATTAAATACAGCCGAATTACCAGCAGCAGCTACAGTCCTTTATGGGAAACGCTTTGCATCTTTTTGATCAGGCAAGTTGAAAACGATTGGTTTAATTAATTTGCAAGAGCTAAATAAAACGAAAAGTAAAATGGCAGATGAGTTAGTTTTTAAAATCATTTAGTTGTATAAAAATATTTAGAGTTAAGTTTTGATTATAAAAAGAGCCAGAAATAAATCCGGCTCTTTTTATTAAAACATGCTTGAGCACTATTTTCTTAAAGTAATATTTGTAATATGGGTTTCCTTGCCTTTCTGTACCTGAATATTTGATACGGTTGTATCCCTGTATCCATTTGATCCTGTAAACTTAATACTGTAAACCCCTTCTCTTAATCCCCTTATTTTATATTCACCATCATTTTCTGGCATTGCAGAAGCTGAATCAGTTGTATTAAATGCTTTTACAAAAGGCAGAGCATCATGTGGAAAAACTTTACCTTCTATTTTACCAAATTGCTGCATGGAGAAAGCTTTTAAAAATGGTTTCAGGTAATATTGTCCGCCTATTACCCGTATAGATTCGCAAACATTAAAATCAACCCAGATAGCACTTTGGCCTGTTGCTATTTCATCTTCATCCTCACCATGAATTTTTAAATATACATAATTATTTGTGCCTGGTAAAAGACTTAGCGGATAACTTACGCCAGCTTTTATCAACGAATTATTTGTACCAAGTGTTAATCTTATTTTCCTGATTTTACCTGCTTGTAACTTGCCCGTAGCAAGTAAAGTATCAATACCGTTTCTTAACCGTAGAATGTTATAAACCCCTTGCCTTATTGTAAGTGTATCCCATTTGCCATATTGGTCTTGATGCTGGTGGTCGTCATCATTGTCAATATCATTATCGCCATAATGGTCGTCATTCATGTGCTGTGTACTGGTATCAATTTTTACCTCTACATAGCGGATGTCAATAAATACAGAATCGTATTGACAAGGGTCATCCGTAAGATAAACTGATAATTTTTTTGCACCGGTTGTGTTGTTAGGAGTAGTAACTGATTTTTGGCAGGATGCTATAAAAAGCGATAC
>JAYUBR010000304.1:0-6807 GCA_043740775.1 Ferruginibacter sp.
TATACTGTATTTAATTTTCTTCGGTTCTATTGCCGCCTTCAGTGCTTATGTATGGTTGTTGAAGGTGAGGTCGGCCACACAGGTTAGTACATACGCTTATGTAAACCCTGTGGTAGCTGTTTTATTGGGTGTATTTTTAGCGAATGAACATATATCGCTTGTACAGATAACCGGATTGGTAACCATTCTTGGCAGCGTATTGCTGATTAACCTGGCTAAATACAGGAATGGAAATAAAACAACCAACCTTGCAAAAGAAGGTGCATTGGCAAAAAAAAAACAGGCAAAAGCAATACAAACATAGCGACTGCTTTCGTGGCCGGTGATAGAAAGACCATTCATACTGCTGAAATTTCACTACTGCTGAATCCATCTTTCAAAGAATTCAAAAGTACGCAATAGCTGATCCATCCGCTGGCGGTTGTCGCCGCTTCGGGTAATCTCATGTGTGGCGCCGGGATGCACAACATATTCAACAGGCCTGCCCAATACTTTAAGACTTCGGTACATCATTTCGCCCTGCACAAAACCTGTACGCCGGTCATTACCCCCATGAAAAATAATATAGGGCGTAACAATATTTTGAACATAGGTAATGGGCGATTCCCTTACGAGTATCTCCTTTACTTTTGGCTCCCATGGATAGCCGCCAAAATAGTTGGGCACCAGCCGCCAGGCATTGCCTTCTCCAAAAAAAGTGGCCAGGTCGTACACACCGCGTTGTGAGCAGGCTGCTTTAAAACGTTTGTCATGACCAACAATCCACGCCGTAAGATAACCTGCATAGGAGCCGCCTGTAATTAACAGGTTGCTGGTGTCGGCCCATCCTTCATCCACCGTTTTATCCAATGCAGTCAGTACATCACTGGCAGGGCCCGTACCCCAATCGTTGATGTTGCCCCTCATAAAATCAACCCCATAACCGCCCGACCCTCTTGGATTGCTGTACACCACGCCGTAGCCTTTACTGCAGAAATACTGAAACTCGTGCCACATGCTTTGCTCGCCCGGTCCCCACATAACCGTAGGGCCACCGTGAATTTCCAGCAGCAAGGGGTACCGTTGTCCCGGTTTATAGTTGGTGGGTTTCATCACCCAATATTCTACCTGCATGCCTTTATCGTTGGTAAAAGTTTTCTTTTCGGCGGTGGAAAGTTGTTTTGTTTTAACCCAGTCATTAAAGTCGCTGATTTGTTTTTCATTTTTTAAAATGGCATCTGCTATAAACAGTTCCGACGGATTGGAAGCCTGTGTTTTTGCAAACACAATCTTAGCCCCTGCTACATCAAAGCTTGTAATGCCGGCGCTGTAGCCGGATAAAGTTTGTATTTTTTTTGACGCCATCTCTACCCTGTATAACGGTGCGCCGCCATTGCTTTGCGCAATAAAGTACAGGTATTTATCATCCTTGCTCCAGGTAAGATTGCCTTTGCTACGGTCGAAGGGAATGCTGATGATGTCCTTTGCCGAACCATGCAACGGCACAATGCCCAGCGTATCTATACCAACACCTGTTGTGCTGCCGTAATTAAATGCCAGCCATTTTCCTGAAGTTGAAACAGTAGCATTTGAATACCGCTTTCCGGCGGCACCAAGTAATGTTTTAAAGTTTGCCCCATTTATATCAGCGATCATAATCTCATTTTCCAGCGACCGGTCAGGGCTTTCCAAAGAGTCTACATCACCCGACAAAATAATTTGTTTTCCATCGGGCGTAAAGTCGGCCGCGTTGTAGCGGCAAAAGCCCTTTGTTACCGGGCTGGATTCGGCACCCTTCACGGTGCTGATAATGAAAAAATGGTTCAGGTTAATCTCTGCAGAAATGACCGACTCACTCTGAAAATTTAGCTTGTTTAAAACAATGGCTTTTGCATCGGTAATGTTGTTATCAAGGTAGGCCCTTTCCTCCCGCAAATTGCCATCAGGGTTAGGCTTGATGGTATCTGATTTCAATTGTTCATTTTTATTAAAGCCAGGTTTTTCAAATGGTCAAAGGGGCAATGCATGCGCTGCGTTTAACACACTATCTTTTAAAAGCTCGGGCAACGAAATACCTGATGCAAATAAAATCTGTTTGCCATCGGGCGACCATTTAGGATTGATTGCTCCATATTTAAATTTGGTAAGTTGCAAAGGTTCGCCACCATTCATTGACAGGATAAAGATCTGCGGCTTGCTGTTTACGGTACGTACAAAAGCGAGTTGCATTCCATCAGCACTCCACGCAGGTTGCGAGGCGCCTTCCTTTGCACTTGTTAATTGTACGGGAGCATCACCGCCGGTAGTTGATACCGTATACACCTGGGTAAGATATTTGTAATCTAATTTATTGGCATCATCCGGCTCTACAGAAGTTACCGTAAATGCGGCCCTGCGGCCATCCTTTGTTATAGTAATGCTGCCCACGGTTTTAATCTTCAACAGGTCGGTAAGCTTTACCAGTTCGGTGCCGTTTTGGGCGGAAGCTATTTGTATGGTTGCAAGTGTGAGCAGAGATAAAAAAAGTTTTTCATGCTGTTGATTTAATGTTAAACTATTTAATGATGCATATAGGCTATTGGAATATTTATTCACTATTATAAAAACCTGTGATTTGCACATAGCTAAATTAATAACGTCAAGCTAAGATGAAGGCAAATTGAAAACAAAAAATTGAAACACGGCTTTATTCCGCCCCATCTTTGCAAACCCAAAGTTGTACGTTCGCCCTTCGTCTAAGTGTGATGACCCGCATAATGTGTCCTATTAATTATAATGCGTCATGCAAGGCATAATAAAATAAATAAACAAAAAATTATTTGTCAGGTAAGTTTAGCTTTCCAGTAATTAGGAAACAATGGCGTCTTATGATATATGTGAGCCAAAGTCAGTAAATATGAATAGCCGGTTTTATTTGTTGTATAAGTATAGGAAAATCCTTCCTTTGCAAATATCTTTTTTTTAAAATCCTCAAAATCCTCTTCAAGTCTTATTTCCGATTGGTAACCCTCAGAGTACAACTCATGTGTCAACAGGTGAACTTCGTGATTTATTTTATTTTCAGGTAGATATTCTAAAAGTTGTGAGTCAGTATATGGTACAAATTCTGCTAGGTCAGTTTTTGTTTCATCAATAAGTTTTTTAAACCTAATATAATCATCCTTCATATCCAATAAGCATAAATATTCAAATAAAATTCCAAATAGGTGTGATGTTTGTTCTTCGTAGTAAACACTCTTTTTATTTGTAACAACTAACTGTATAACACTTTCTATTCTGCTTCTGCCATCGGGTAATCGTTTATGTGTATTATAGGCCAGCTGAATTGAAGTAATAACATTTCGTAGATATGATTTAGCATCACCTTCTCTACTATTTTCAATTAAAAAATTAAGAGTTAAACAAATGGGAATGGAATGGTTATCAAAAAATGGTCGTGTTGTTCCATCATTATTATTTAGAATTTGAATCAAATTGAAAAGTTGCTCATCTAGTAAATTTTCGTTTTCTAAAGCCAGTTCCCTTTGACATTGATAATAAAAGAGTAAATAGGAAAGATATTCTAATGACCTGATGGGATAGCCTACCTGTTCATATCTGCCTCCTTCCGGTGACCATAGTCCATTTTTCAAACTTACAGTTGGGATTGTTTTGGTATAGTAATCCTGAAGTGTGAGAAAAAGCACTTCGAAATTCTTTCTAAAATGATGTAAGATTTTAGTGTTCTTTTCAAGTTTATTGTCGAGTATCCAAGCCCAGAGTTTTAAAATCGAATAAGGGATGCATTTTTTTGCAGCCTCAAGATTATTAACCTCTTTCGAATAGTGATAAACAATAAAAGAGACCATTTTAATAGTTTCAAAAAAGAGTAACCTTTTTCTTTCAGGGAGTGTTGAATTATCTCCTGCTTTTTCAAAGATAAAATTGATTAGGTTAAAGAAATCAACATAATTATTTCTCGGAGTATTTATAAGAACTAGTACTTTCTTAAAGTGTTTTAACGCTTCCTCATCGACTAATAAATATTCATTGAATAAGTGTGTGGTAAATAATTCAGTTAACTGGTAAATATCCCATCTTTCGAATTCAAATTTAGGCTTGCTTTTTCTCTTTGGGAATTCGATTTCAATAAATCCATCAAATGTTTCTTTGACACTAGGATGAATTATACCATTGTGTACTATTACTATTTTTACAGGAAGGGAATTGAATTCTGGGTTAGATGAATCTTTGTAAGGTCTATTTTTTGCTTCTCTTATAGATTCAATTATTCCATCTGGTTTATTTAATGTAGATGAGGTTATATCCTTATCACGACCACCCTTTATTTCAAAGTAGAATCGTTTTCTTTTTCCATCATAGTCTTTGCCAACAGCTACAATATCTTTTCCGTATTGAGCTAACCCTTTTGTACTCTTTGCAGTAGAAATAATTTTAAACTCCATTACCTCTAATAGTATAGAAAATATATAATCCAGCTCATCGCTTTCTGTAAGTGATTCCAAATACTCCCTAACTAGTATATTCTTCATTCTTCTGTTTCGCTTTTATAGTTTTTAGCAATTGCATTCATCTTAAAATGCCATTCATATTTGTCAGGGTTTATTGAATATCTTTGATCTATTAACCATGATTTTCCGACCTGTCCCATTAATGAAATATTTGAATTTCCCTCACTCGTAAAGCCGCTTCCTCTTATTATATTAATATTTTTTGCTAACATAGAGAGGAAGCTTTTGGATTGAGCCTGTTCCATAAGTTCAGCATTTTTTTCATGCTCCAATCTAAAGAAATAGTCTACATTTTCAAGTTCATTTTCAATTGGGTTTAGCTCCCTTATTTTACTCTTGGATTCCTTTTCATCCTTGTAAATTAAATATGAGGCATTTAATGATTCAATCAATTGCTTACCTGCATCCTGACTTACATCAACGAATTTTTCGACAAGTTCAATAAGATTATAATCATATGCCCATATTAAATCTTTCAATTGTTTCTCAAGAGTGTCTTTTACTCTATAAAATGAGCTCTGTCGTAATGTTAAAATAAGAGGCAATAATTCTTCTATGTTAGTAGGCAATGGCAATAATGTCTCAATAATTCTTAGTTGATGTGCTTCATCTAATTGGAGAAAGTCCACTTCATATAATCCACCATGTCGACTCATCATCACCTGAATTCCTGCAAACCGGATGATTGCAATATTATCAGATAAAAGACCTAATAATTCTTGTGCAAATTCCTTCGGATTTTGGTAATACTGGCTATGCAGTGCGTCTTTTAATAATTCCACATCTACACTCATGCCATGACGCAGGTATGATTCTCTAACTAATTCAAACAAATATTTTGGGGAATCAAAATGACTAAAATAATCTCTTAGGAAATAAGGCTTGCCCCAAGACATGAAATTCGGGAGTAGCTCATATTTTTCTTTGTCGAAGCCGTTAATCATACCTGTTCTCCAAACTAAATTATTTCTTAGTTGTGAATCTTCATGCTTTGTAAATTCGCCAATATATTTGAAGCATTCTCTCTTTATATTTTCTGCGGTAAATTTATTATCAATGAGCCTAATATAAAATGTAGGTATATTTTGTAGAAAAGTTAATTCTGTTATAGTTTGTTTTGTGACGAAATCAAAAGCTGTTTTAATTTGTTCTGAATTTGTATAGTTAAACCAGGTTATAGCAAATAAGCCCTCAATGGGGTTTTCATTGAATAATAGAAATGCTTCGTTTAAATAATATGGCTCATCTAAATAGAACAATCCATTAAGCATGTTATGGAGAATGTCTTTTTGCTTTGTTGCTCCTGTTTCTTTAAAATACTGATATAATGAAATAGCTTTTGCAGGGTTTTTTTTCCAATATCCTGCAAAGCTTGTCTTGCGGTATCAATAGTTCTTTCACTCGAAAGCATTTTGATTATCGTTGAAGACATTCGTTCTTCATCATCTGAGAGATAAGAAAATACATGCTTATAAGTCATGTCAACGCTTCTTACATCTGGAATTTCTTCTTTCATTTCTTCTGTAATCCCCTCAACAAAATCTGTAATATCCACTAAATGGATTTGATGTAGGTAAATAAGAAGGTAAGATTCTAGTTGTATTTCAAGGTCAGAATACCAATATGTCCTGATTTCAGGCTTTCTGATTTCTTCAGCGAATTTATTTGCAAATATTAAACAAGCAATTGGTTCAATAGGCACTTTTTCATGCATAGTTGCTTCTGCAATTTCCGCTAAGACACAACAAACTGGTAACTGATTATAATTAAGCAGAAAGGATTTATCAGACTCCCTGTTTACAAAATTGAATTCTTTTAGACAATCATATTCTTTTAAATATTTTTCCTTTGAGAAAGAGGTTTTCTTTGACTTAATCGAATGTTTGATTAAGTCCTTAATGTAATTATGTACATCAGGATTTGCTTCAACGAAGTCTTTTACTTGCTTTATGGTTAAAAATTTTATTTCCATCTCTAAAGATACCGATTACGTACAGGTAAATTGTATTTGACTCTACCGCCCAGTCACGAATTTTGTATGTGTGTAAGATGCTGCTAAGTGTGACGTAAAACTCAAATATATACCCTACACTCAGCACCACCAAAATACAAACAACATCTTTCTTTGCGTACACTTAAATGCACACATTTAAAAAAATGAAAACACCAACACAGCATTAATTCCCGTATTTTGTTAATTCAATTCAACAATATGAAATACCACTAGCATCCCATTGTAATCAAAAGAGATTCAATTGATTAGGATTTAGTTCTTTGAAAGATTGTAGATAATTTTTGTCAAACAGTTGATTGACGG
>JAYUBR010000305.1:0-6807 GCA_043740775.1 Ferruginibacter sp.
GTAAGCTTCGCCGCGTACAGATATCCACACCTGTTTGCCATTGGGCGAAAACGTAGGCTCATGTGGAGAGCGACCTACATAAACTGTTTTTATAACTTTATTATTTTCTGTGGATATAAAAGTAACTCCGTTAGAACCGATAGAAACTACCGCCAGCATTTTTGTTTGCGGATTATAACGTAGCCCGTGTACCAATGCCTGGCCTTTGTATAAAGCGGTGAGAATATCCGGTTGTGGTTTTCCTAAAACTATTTCGCCCAATAATGTTTGTGAAGATGGATCAATGACTGATACGGTATTAGATACCTGGTTTGCCGTATATACTCTATCGTGATGATAAGGATTTTGAGCGATGGTTATTTGTTGCAGAAAAAACAGGGGCGATAATAGAAGTATCAAACTATATTTATTTTTCATAACTGGTTTTATTTTTTTAAAAATAATTTCATTTGTTCTATTTCTACCTGTTGCGATGAAATGATATTTTGTGCCATCCGGGATACAACTTTATCCTGCCCATACTGTAGAATTACTTTCGCCATATCAACACCGGCCTGGTGATGTGGTATCATTACCGCAGCAAAAGATTTGTCGGTATCGGTTAACAAATCGGCAGCCGGCATATGCTCCATCATTACCGGCATGGTGAGCATCAATGGCTTTTGATAACTGTCATTACCTGCTGCAGCATTCGGAATATTATGGTTTACCCAAATACCCATTTGCTCTATCTCATTGGTTTGTTCGGCAATAATACTTTTAGCCAATTGTTTCATCTCAAAATTTCTCCCATGTTGTATTTCATATAGCGACATTTCAATAGCACCCTGGTGATGGGGAATCATCATGCCTATAAAATCAAGGTCGGCATACTGGTTCATCTTTAAGGTATCCATGTTTAGCATCATGGTATCCATCATGGCTAAATAAATATTTTGTTTTAAATGGCTTTTTTTTGCACCCATATCCATATCCATTCCGTGATGTTGTGCATAAGTGAAAGAAGTAAGGAATAGCAATAAAGCGGTTAATAAAAAACGAGTTTGATTTTTAAGATATCGCATGTTGTGAGGATTTATAAAAATAAAAACAGGAAGCAAGCTTTGCGTTGCTTCCTGTTGTAGAACCTATCTTTTTTGGATTATGTTTTTAAGCATATCAAACATATGTCAACAATTGAACCATATTAATTTCAATGGCTATTTTACAAATAATATGTTCTTACAAATTTGGTGTCAAATCCTGCCCGTTTACTACAGGACTTATTTGTACCACTTTGGTAGCGCTACCTGTTTTACCATTGTTATCAGTTACCCTGGATGTAATGGTTACAGCCGTTTTTCCTGCTGGCATTAATAATGAACCACCTACAACCCAGCCAAATGTGCTGCGCACTATTCCGGATGGTTCCACTTCACTGCCAACGATATTAAATACAGGGGCAAGGTTACCACCGGCTACAAGGATATTGCCATTCGGCTGCAGCAATGGAATATCAAAAGTTACATACAAACCGGGGGCATTCCGATTGGGGCCAATGGATGACTGCGTGCCATCCACAATGGTTCCTCTTGCTGCATCAGGTTTTCCGAAACCATTTTCATTTATGGCGATGCCCGCCCTGGTTTTATCCAAAGCAGATACCTGGATGAAAAACAAAGAAGCATTAGAAGGAGGTTTAGGAGAAGTAAGAGGACCGGTAGAAACACTGGTTGGGATTTCGGGTGCCTGCATGGTTACTTCAGGGCCATCAGCATCTGCTATTCCATCTCCAAGTGTAAATGGCAATGGCAGTGGCATTGGAGTTAAAGCCTGCCCGCTGGCAATTGCTTTTGAGCCTGTGGTTACATTTACTTTCATTTCATCATATCCTACCCGCCCTGCTTTATCAGCTACGGAAATACTTATAGTAAATTGGTTTACATCTTCTGGTATTGATTCTAATACATGCCATCCTGCCCAGATAGTTACGCCTGCACCAGGTGTATCATCGGTTCCTGCTATATTAAATAGGGCAGCAAGATTGGTATTTTTTGGAATGATACCCCCATCAGGTTTAATAAGGTCGCAATCAAAATGCACCACCATTCCGGGAAGGTTTGGATTAGGGTTGCCCAATAAAGCAGTGTTCCTGATATTCAAACCTTCTTTTGTTACCACGTTAATTTCATCGTGGGTTACAATTTCTACATTTAAAGAAAAGCCTGCACCATTAAAGCTTCCTGCTCCTGGCCGACCTTCGCCACGGGCTACTTTGGCACTAATGGATGGAGATACAATACTTACAGTGGGCCCTTCAATATTGAAGTTTTTGGCTGTGGTTAGGCTAAGATTGTTGTCTAATGCCTCGTTTTTTTGATTGTTAAATACGTTTTTTTGGCAAGCAGCAATATTAAATACTACTACGGCAAGCAACAGTTTTTTTACAATGGTCATTGTTTACATTTTAATTGGTGATAAATGAATTGAATTTGTTTAAAAAATACAGTGTGCAATTTGATAGGAGATGGATAAAAATACTTTGTTTATTTCATCCTTATTTTACCCGTTTATAAAATATTTTTATGAAATACAAAATGAAATATCGCAGCATAAAAAAAAAGAGTTGCCTGTATTTATCTTTTATTTTATTCAATCTTCCCCGTATGTTTTTTGTTTTGGCGTTTTATTGGTATTCTCTTTAACAGTTTGGTTTAATTTACCTTTACATATATTGTATTGCTATAGTGTTGCCTGGTATGTTTTAATTAAAATTTATTTTCACTACAGGTAAACCATTTAGATACTTTTTGCGACTATTAACCAATAAAGCTGTAGAATTTGCTAACACCAAAAGAACTGATTGATAGTATTGACGGCTGCAGTAATAACGATAGAGGAAGCCAGAAAAAAATATATGCGTCCTTTTATGGCTTTGCTATGTCCATCTGTACCAGGTATGCCAATAACAAAGAAGATGCCACTGAAATAATAAATGATGGATTTCTTAAAGTCTTTACGCAATTGTATCAATCAAAAACACCGGCCACTGAATTATCTGTTTCCTTTATAGGATGGATGAAAAGGATTATCATTAATACTACTATTGACCATTACCGCCGCAATAAAAAACATGAAGTGATAGAGGAATTAAATTATTGTCACGATGAGATTTCTTTTAGCGACGAAGATGTGCTGGAGAAATTATCCAATGATGAAATTATTAAAGCAGTTCAAACATTACCACCTGGCTACAGGTTAGTATTTAATTTATATGTAATAGAAGGAATGACACACAAGCAAATAAGTGAACAGCTGCTTATTGCAGAAGGCACTTCCAAATCGAATTTGTCCAAAGCAAGAATACTGCTTCAAAAAAAGTTATTATATCATTCATTATAATTTAGTAACAAATGCCGTTAGATAATTTTGATAAAAAGATACAACAGGTTACCGAAAACAACCTACCTGCTTTTGACGAAAGCGACTGGATGAAAATGGAAATGCTGCTGGATAAAAACCTGCCGGTAAAAAAGGATAGAAGAAGATTTTTATTTATATTGGTTTTATTTTTAATGCTGGGCTTATTGCTTGGCGGAATCTATTTTAGTAATAACCCAACCAATAACAATACAGCCAAACCCACGAATTCTGAAAAATTAAAACCTGCTGATACTGGCAATAGCACAGGTATAATTACCAAAGCAATTAATCCAGCAAATAATACAACCGCCGTTATTCCCACTGATATTTTAACAATAAAGAAAAGTGAGTCTACAGAAAATGAAATGTATAATGAAAAGGGAATTCTTCACAAAACTACATCAACAGTAAATGAAAATAATCGTCAGCAGAAGGAAAGTAACTCAGTCATCAATTCTAAGGTGCAGGCTGCTAAACCTCTTGCGGCTATTGGCCTATTAAGAGGACATCCAATTAAAGTAATTAAAATCAACAATCGAATTAATAATGCCAAGCCAGGCAAACATTACAATAATAAATTAGCAGATGGCAATGTAGCTGACATACCATTTGATAAGGTAACCCCTACCAATATTTTAACACCTGGAAATGAATATTCAAAAGAAAAAACCATACCAAGTGATACAGTTATTCATTCAACATTGGAAGAAGAAAAGATGGTACCTGTTTCGACAATTGCAAAAGCAATATTACCAATTGCAGACAGCATTATTCATCCGTCTGTAGCTGTCAACCAAAAAGTAATCAAGAATAGAACTGCTAAAAAAAATCAGTTTGCTTTTACAGTAACCACCGGCTTAGAAGCAAGTGGGACCAAAGTAAACCGCCAAGGAAAGTTAACACCAGTGTATGGTTTTGGATTACAATATTCAATCGGTAAAAAGATTATGCTACGCACAGGTTTAAATGTAGTAAAGAAAATTTATTCTGCTCAGGATGGCGATTACAAAGCCCCTCCGGGAAGCTGGGCCTTCAATGTTACATTCAAAAATATTCAGGCAAATTGTAAGGTGCTGGAAATTCCTTTTAGTGTTGCCTATAAAATAACAGCGTATAAAAAAGGCAGCCTCTATGCCTCCATTGGTTCTTCTTCTTATTTTATGAAGAGAGAAGATTATCAATTTTATTTTAAGGGGCAGAATGGTAACGATACTACCCGTTCAGCTCATTTTATTAACAAAAGCAATCATTTATTTTCTTCTTTAAATTTTTCAGCAGTTGCGGAAAAAAGAATTAATAATAAATTTTCATTGTTAGCTGAGCCATTCATAAAATTGCCATTGAGAGGTATTGGTTTTGGAAAAGTAAAGCTGTATAATACGGGTATTTTGTTAACCGCAAAATTTAAAATAAGGTAAAAGTATGGGATTGGGTAATTGATTATCTTTTGCTGTGTAATTTTGCAAATTTCATAAACAATTCAGGCAAGGCTGCTGGCTGCCCTTGCAGTTGTATAAAATAAAAAAATCGTTCTATATCCAATCCCTTAATATCTATAATGCAACATTCCTTATTTTCTAATTCTTTTAAAATAGAATGAATAGAAAGAAATGCCATGCAGTTGCTATGTAGTAAATATAGCTTCATACTTTCAGTACTTCCAAGCTGCATTTCGTTTTGCAATTGCGCTATTTTTATCCCAAAGGGTTTTAAGGCATGGGCAATCACTTCCAAAGTACCGGAGCCTGGCTCTCTTAACAGCAATGGAATATTTTTTAATTCGTCGGGTTGAATGGTTTGTTTTTTGCCAGGGCGTTGCTGGTATTTGAAACCAATACAATTTCATCTTTTACAAATTCGGTGTACTTAATAACTGATTTTTTTGATTGCCCTTCAATAATACCAAGGTCTATTTCTTTGTTTAATAAAGCTTCTTCAATCTGCTCAGTATTATTAATGGTAAGTGTAACTTTTATGTCTTTAAATTTTTTATGAAATGCTGCCAGAACAGGCGGCAATACATACTGGGCTACTGTAGTACTGGCACCTATTTTTAATTTGCCACTATGTGTGTGGGTAAAGCTGTTCATCTCAAACTCAAGATTACGATACACCGTAAATAATTCTTCAGTGTATTGCAAAAGCATATCACCTGCAGGGGTGAGTTTTATTTTTGTGCCATTTCTGTCAAACAGCTTTACCTTAAAATTATTTTCTATTTCATGGATGTGTTTGGTAACGGCTGGCTGTGTGATAAATAATGCTTCCGCAGCTTTGGTAAAGTTGAGGCGTTTGGCAACTGTGTGAAAAACCTGTAGGCGGAAATCGGACATACGATAAATGTTGAGTTTTTTAAAGATATAAAAATACATCAACTGCGGTTGTAAATCCATAACACGTTATTTACAATAATTGCATGGTATTCAATCGTAAAAAAAAGAGGTTTGGATGTTTTAGGTAAAGGTCAAATGAATTCCATCATAGTTGAAGGTGGGATGGGGGTTAGTATTTTTAACTCTTTGCAAGATCGGCTTTGTGTCAGGTTTTTTGTGCCTTGCAATGTTCTAAAAATAGCATGGGTCATCGTAGGCAAAGTCATGCAAGCTTGAAATTGAGTAGGATGCTGTTTGCTATACTCCGCAAGGGGTAAATTAGTGAGTTTTTCAAGCTAAATGATTCATTGTTTTGTCCCTTGCGCAGTATAACAGCAAGGGGTATTCCGGTGGCCGGTAATATGAAATCAAAAATGCGCAGGCCATGAAAATAATGGACATCTTTGGGGCAAGAGGTTCGTTTACCGAATATTGTGCAATGAATTTTACAGATGATGTAGTACTGATGGGGCATGATGGTCCGGGCCATATTGCCATTGCAGAAGGCAAAACAAAAGTGCGGCCATTAAAGGTATTTCATGGCAAAGTGGGCAAAGGGGTATCTGTTGAAATGTCTGTTAAAAACGGACCGGTAACTTTGCTGTCAGTAGTTGAAAAAAAGGGTGGGGGATTATTGCTTTTGGTAGCAGAAGGGTAATCTGTAGCCTGGCCCATATTACATATTGGCAACACCAACAGCCGCTTTAAATTCTCCTCTGGGGTTAGGCGCTTTGTCAATGACTGGAACAGCCACGGCCCTGCACATCATTGTGCCATTGGTATCGGGCACATTAGTTCAAAAATTGGCAGGCTGGCAAAGTTGTTGCAAATGGAGATGATACAGGTTTGTTGAATGAATGTAATCATTGAGTATCTAAGGACAGCAGAATTTACCCATTTGTACAGGCGGGCACTTTTGGGAACCATAGCTGCAAAAAACACAGCAGTCGCCTTCTTTGGGTTTTAGTTGTGTTTTACAATTAGCACATTCATAAAAAAATCGACAGGCATCTGTTTGCATTGTCTCTTCTTG
>JAYUBR010000306.1:0-2016 GCA_043740775.1 Ferruginibacter sp.
TTCAGCCGTTACCAATTTTAAAGCAGCCGAATTAAAAGTGATTGATAACAACACGATTGAAATTATTACACAGGGCGAAATACACAAAGCATTTATTGAAGTGGAACGGGCGCAACTGGTTACACACCTGCAGCAACATTTTAATAACAGGGTGCTTACCTACCAGGTTTTGGTGATAGAAAAAGAAGATATTGCTGTTGCAACGGATGTTTCTTTAACCAGGAAACAACAATACCTGAAGATAATTGAGGAATACCCGCTGGTAAAGGAATTGAAAGAAAGATTAAAATTAGAGCTTGACTAACTAATGGACTCAGCATTTTCACACAAAGTGAACAAATAAATACCACGAACACAAAGTGTCCTTACTTTGTGGCCTTTGTATTCGTGGTCGTCTTTGCGTGAAACTTATACATTTTATGCCACAATTTTAAATGCACCCATGAACAATGGTACATTTCCCTTTTTTGCATTAATTTCGACCTTCAATTAAAAACCAAACAGAAATTATTTATTATGGCAGAAGTGATACGCATGCCGCTGTTGAGCGATACTATGACGGAAGGAAAAATAGTAACCTGGAATAAAAAAGTGGGCGATAAGGTAAAAAGTGACGATGTATTGGCAGATGTGGAAACCGATAAAGCTACCATGGAAGTAAACGGCTATGTGGACGGCACTTTACTTTATATTGGTGTACCTGCGGGACATGCTGCAAAAATTAACCAGATTATTGCCATTGTTGGTAAAGAAGGGGAAGATTTCCAAGCCTTGCTTGATGGAGATAAAGATGCAGCAAAACCAGCGCCGGCAAAGGCTGCCGAAGCATCAGCACCTGCTGCTACAGCAGCTCCAAACGTAGCACCTGCACCCAACGCAACTGCCACAGCAAAAGTAGCATTACCTGAAGGCGCCAAAGAAATAAGAATGCCTTTACTAAGTGATACCATGACGGAAGGCAAGATAGTATCCTGGAATAAAAAAGTAGGCGACACCGTAAAAAGTGACGATGTACTGGCAGATGTGGAAACGGATAAAGCAACCATGGAAGTGGTAGGATATGAAGAAGGTACTTTATTATACATTGGTGTAGAAGCAGGTAAAGCCGCTAAAATAAATGAGATCATTGCTATTGTTGGAAAACCGGGAACAGATGTGAGTGCTTACATAGCCGCAGAAAAATCGGGTGCCAATGCCGTCACTGCTGTTACACCAGCGGCCGCTGAAACCATGGCTGCTCCTGTAGAACAGGCAACTCCTGAAGTTACCGAAGCAGGTTCTTCCGATCAACGCATCAAAGCTTCTCCCCTGGCAAAAAAATTAGCCGCAGATAAAGGAATTGATTTATCAAAAGTGAATGGTAGTGGAGACAATGGCCGTATTACTAAAAAAGACATCGACAATTATACCCCTGCTGCTGTACCTGCAAAAACAACCGCGGCACTTGCTCCTGCTGCAAAGTCTGCAGTGCCTGTGTTTACCGCAACCGGGCAGGAAGGATACACCGATACTCCGCTTACACAAATGCGTAAAGTAATTGCACGCCGTTTGGGTGAAAGCAAATTTAGTGCACCACACTTTTATTTAACCATGGAAATTAACATGGACAATGCCATCACGGCAAGATTGGCTATGAACGAAATGAGTCCGGTGAAAATTTCTTTTAATGATATGATCATTAAAGCCAGTGCCATGGCTTTACGCCTGCATCCCGATGTTAACAGTAGCTGGATGGTAGATTTCATACGCCACAATCAACATATCCATATTGGTTCTGCATTGGCATTGCCCGAAGGTTTAATTGTTCCGGTAATTCGTTTTGCCGATCAAAAATCTTTGTCACAAATAGCAGCCGATGCAAAAGAATTATATGGCAAGGCAAAAGATAAAAAATTACAACCCAACGAATTCAGCGGCAATACTTTTACCATCTCTAATTTAGGTATGATGGATATTGAAGAGTTTACTGCCATCATTAATCCGCCCGACAGCGCTATTCTGGCAGTAGGTGCAATT
>JAYUBR010000307.1:0-6801 GCA_043740775.1 Ferruginibacter sp.
AATTACCTGCAAACGGTCGGGCAATTTGTTTGTGAACGTGGTTGCGAACGCAGTCACGTTTTCGATAAAACCATCCCTTGGATAAATGTAATTGATTAAACCATGCTGTTGCATTTCTTCTGCCAATACCGTGCGACCCGTCATCACAATTTCATTAGTGAGGTTGCTGCCGATTTTTTTTGACAGTCTTAATGTACCGCCACCACCGGGTATCAGGTTAAGTAATATTTCAGGCAGCCCCATTTTGGCGCCTTCTGCCGCCACTATCATATCGCAGGCCAGCGCAATTTCAAAACCACCGCCAAATGCATAGCCGTTGATGGCAGCAATTACAGGTTTGCTGTTGCCTTCAATGGCTGCATACAATGATTGGCCTATTTTCTGAAAGTCAGCAAACTCTTCTTGTGTTTGCAATGCATATTCTTTTATATCAGCACCCGCCATAAAAGCTTTGCCAGCGCCGGTTATAACCGCTACAGCAACTTGTTCCGACGGGGCTTTATCAATCACACCCAATGCATCAACGATCTCATTCATCATTTGAGCATTCATGGCGTTTAACTGATCGGGCCGGTTAAATGTTAGCCAGGCAATTTTATTTTTTGTTTCTAATGAGATGTGGTTGTATGGCATGCGGTTCAATTGTAAATTACAGTCGTTAGTCTATTATGTTTCATGTTTTTCAAGGCAGGATGATACGATCTATTTTTCTCGTTACTGAGCTTTTTTTTGCAGCTTATTTTTTCCAGTCGTAATTTATGCCCCCACAGTTACAACGAATTTTAGCATTGACATTGTCATAGTTTTTCATTGCAATAAAAGATTTACATTTTCCATCTGAACAATAAAAGGTCATTATTAATTTTTTTACATCTTCCCAAAAAACTTCAAGGTCATGTATATTTTCTTTAAACGTATTGTCGTGTGCAGTCTTGTTACTTATTAATACTGGGGATGCTAGGATACTGTCTATATTATTTTTACTTTTTAAATCGGTCGGCGATTGTTTGTTAACTCTGCTTTGAACGGAAGATAAAAGTTCATTCATCATTCGTTCTTCATTTCTGTCATTAAATCGAAATGCAAGTCCTGCTTCAATGTTAAAGGCTATTTGTTTTAATTGTCTTTCAGCATATCGTCTAATGTCATTTCCAAGTCCATCAATATTTTTAGCCTTAAATTTATTTTCAATTTTTGTTCTTAAATCAATAAGTGGAGTTTCAAAACTTGTTCCTTTTTCTGCTGTCCAAGAAAGTGAAGTAATTAACCAATTCTTCCTTTTTGCTTCACTTGACGCAATGTCAAAGAAATCTTTTTCGTGTGTTAATAAAATTATTTGATAATCACTGAATTTGTTAATGAGAAGTCTAATAAATCTGGTTCTGTGTGTGCTGTCAAAACTTGAAATAACATCATCTAAAACTATAAATTCATTTTCTTTGTTAAATGCCTTAACTGATGCTAAAAAGAAAGCCAAACCTAGGCAGTTTATATGACTTTCACTTAATAAAGCGACCGGAGGAGTTTGCTTTTCATTGTAAAAATTATATTCAATCGTTATTCCTGATAATTCATCGTTCTTGTCTTTTATTGGAACAAGTTGAATATCTTCTACTTGCTCATTGGGATTCATTTCAACATAATAACTGTTTATCTCACCCGAAAACAAAGTTAAAAACCCTTCTAAGGCTTCCTCTTGTCTTTTAATAAAATCGGTGTATAAAGCTTCGAATGTTATTTGTTATTTTGTTAAAATTTCTTCTTCCCTTTCCAGTTTCTTGTGAACTACATAAGCGTCCAATGCTCTTGAAAGCTTTGTGTGAATTTGTAATTTAATATTTCCCTTAATACTATCAGCAAGTGCTTTCGATTGTGCTTTTGCGTTTTCAACGATACCTTTTAATTCTTTATTATCTATTTCTAAAAGAGAAAACTCCTTTAATGGCTCAATTGAAAATACATCCTTCTTCAAATCTTCGCCAATTACAGCTATGCCTTTTTGAATTGCTTCAATCTTCTTTTTTGTTTCCACATTTTCCTTTTCGGCGAGTTGTTTTTCTTTTAATAAACTGCCAATTACGGTGTAATTGTTATCAAGCAATTTTATTAATTCGTCACAGTCTTCATTAAGTTTGTCTTGTTCTGCTTTAATTTCTTTCAAATCTTCAACACGTTGATTTAATTCTTGGGCAAGTTTTAGCTTGTCCTTTTCTTGCTGGCACAGTGGGCAAAAATTGTCCTTGATAATGTCTTTTTTAAGCACTTTCAAGCCTTCTGAAAGTAAAGCAAGTAGCTGAAGTTTGTTAATTTTTTCCGCATCCCTCCTTAGTGTCGTATAGGATTCATAATAGTCTTTGTATAAAGTATGGATGCTTTTAATTTCTATTTCTAAATCAGTCAATGTATCAGCTACTTTATTATTAAAAGCTATTAGCTCGACAACCTTAGTTTCTTCATTTGTTTCAATTGATTTAATTGCAGCTTTAACATCTTTAAAAGATTTGATTTCTTTTTCAAGTTTTAGTGGTTTAATTATTTTTAAGGCAGTTTCAAAAAACTGTTTTGATGATGTAATGTTTTGCCCTAAGTTTTCTAACAGTATAGTTTGTTGGGCACTCTTTTTATTGCTATACCCACCTGCTTTTATTCCTCTTGCTATTCGTCCGCTAACAAGTTTTAATAAACTCCTCATCTCCTGGACCTTACTAAAACCGATTATTTTTTGAAGATGTTTAAGCTTGTCTCCTTTCGTTGCAATAATAAATTGAACCAAATCTCTATAGCGAAGAATTAAGTTTTCTGATTGTGATTGAGTAAAATAATTTGAGAAATATTCAGAGCTATTTGAATTGAATGTTTTAAGTAAGTTGTTTATTGACTTTTCATTATTCAATAGTTTATTTGAATATTGAATTTCAATTTTCGAATCTTCAGATGGGTCAAAAAAAACATTCCGTAAAGCGTTTTTACCTTTCCCTCCAACCTCTTCCCCAGCTAAATGCTCTATGCTGTCATTGTAAAACCATTCTAAAGCATCTGAAATTGAGCTTTTTCCAGTTCCATTATCGCCGTAAATAAGGATTGATTTTTTATCAAGAGTAAGATTTAAATCTTTTCTGACACCTCTAATACCGACGATTTTTATGGATATAATCTTAATCATCTTCTTTTTCTATTTGTTTTAATTCTTTTTGAACTATTTCATCCATTGAATTTTGAAGATTTTTATCGGATAGTTTACCCTGACTGTAAAGGTCAACCAATGCATCAACGGTCTTTTTGTCGGCATTGGGAATATTATAGATTTCGGCAAAAAAATCATCTATAACATCCTTACCGCTTTTTATTTTATTGTCCATAGTATTTGATTTATTGAAAGTATTTCCAGTCAATTATAAAATTAGCTATTATCTTTTTTTCCATAATCTCAAGCCCGGATTTATTGTTACAAATTGGATAAACACCATACTTTTCAACAAAGTCAAGAAGAAAATAGCTTTCTAAGTCTTCAATTCTATGTTCCCAAAAACTCTTTAACATTTCAAAATTTATTATTGTGAATTTAAGTTGTCCTACTTTTCTATAATTCACTAGTCCTAGATTTTTACTCTTTCCTTCAAAGTGTCCAGTAAGTCTACTACCAATGCTATTTGTCTTCTTTTCACTCATTCCAATGTAAAGCAATTTCGATTTTTTGAAAGGATATTGAATGTCGCAGTCGGGTGTGAAAATGAAGTAAAGTCCAACTAAGCCAAATAATGGTTTGATGTTTTGAATTTCAAAAGTCTTTGGTGTTTCAAAAAATATGTTGAATTCACTTGTCATAACTCTGTTGTGTGTCTTGCAAAAGAAACTGCATTATTGAAGTCTCGCCCAATGATTCAAGTTGTTGCTTTTTTGAGTATTCGGAAATGGGATCTTGTTGATTCATATCTGTTATTCTGTTTAATGATTGTGTTGTTTCTTATGGGGTGACCCAACTCAAATATATAAGCTACAATCAGCAACTCCAAATACTAAAATAGCATATCGAAAGCGCTTTCTAATTGTACACTTGTACCACAAAGCCCAAATGTACAAGTGAGTCCTGATGCTCGCGATCAACATAACACAACAACGAAGCCATGAAAAACAATTCCCGGTCAAAAAATATTTACCTATTATTTGCCAACAACTTTTTCCACCGAGATGATTTCTTCATCAATCAATCTCTCAATATCTTTTTCGGTATAGCCCAACTCCGCTAAAATCTCCGGTCCGTGTTCACCAATCATAGGCGAGGGGCGCTTTATTTCGCCCGGGGTTTCACTCATCGTGAATGGGATATTCGTTACTGTTAATGTACCGGCTTTGGGATGTTCAATCTCTACAAAAGTTTGGTTGTGTTTTACCTGCGGATCATCCGCCACGGCAGACTGGTCGTTTACCTGCGCCACCCATAAGTCAAGCCCCAGCATGATGTCTAACCATTCGGCGGTGGTTTTCGTAACCGTGGTTTCTTGTATGCGATAAAAGACTTCGTCGCGTTTATCAAAGAGTGTCTGTGCATCATTATACTCCAGCAAGGAATCATCGCCCAATGACTGTACCAGTTTTTCAAACGGGTTCATGGCGATGGCAAGGTAGCCATCCAAGGTTTTGTAAGTGCCAAATGGCGCAGGGTTGCCGGGATGTGCAATGCCAGATTCGGGCCGTTCGAAATGTACACCGAGATTGTGTATGGTAAAATAATCCTGCATCTGAAAGGCAATGGCAGAAGACAACAAGTTTGTTTTTATCTCCTGCCCGATGCCGGTTCTTTCCCGAAAAAACAACGCTGCTAAAATAGCATACACACAATTGAACGCATTTACCTGATCGCACAAAGCAGTGCCCAATGCAACAGGCCCATCTGATTTTTTTCCGCTGGTCATGATGGCACCGCTTACGCTTTGCACCAACAAATCCTGGCCGGGACGTTTCAGATATGGCCCGTCGCTTCCCCAACCGGAGGCCGAACAAAAAATGATTTTGGGATTTATTTTTTTTAATGCTTCATATCCATACCCCAACCTGTCCATCACACCGGGGCGAAAATTTTCAACCACAATGTCTGCTTCTTTTATCAGTTTAAAAATGATTGCTTTGCCTTCTTCTTTTTTCATGTCAATGGCAAGGGAACGCTTGTTGCGGTTCCACGCCATAAAGCAGGGCGACTCATCACCTGCAATCCATTGATTAAAGAAAGTCATGCCGCGGTAAATATCGCCGGTTCCATATCGTTCAATCTTGATGATGTCTGCGCCGAGATCTCCGAGCATTTGTGTGGCGTAGGGGCCTTGCAGCAGTTGCGAAAAGTCAATTACCTTTATTCCTTCTAATGCTTGTTTCATTTTATAAAAGCAATTTTTAATTTATTAGAAAATTAATTTTATCCGCAAAACATTACTCAGGTTTTGTGGTCTCTGCTTTCTTTTTTTCTTGATAAAAAAAAGAAACAAATAAAATCAAGGCTGCATAAAAAAGGGGTAAAAATTTGAATACTTGTCTAAAATGAAATTAGCTCAAGCCACAAAATATAACCTGGCTTTTGTGCAAATTACGGGCTAATAGGAAGGCAGGACATTTGTAACATCAATTTCATTTCATAACGACAAGCATTCAAATTTTCTTAACGCCTTTTTTATGAGGCCGTCAAAGAGTTTGCGGTCAATCTTTAGTATCCTGTTATTTTTAATTCGTGTAATCAGTAAAAATCAGTGTAATAAAAAATAAAAATTACAATTGTACCAACCCATGCCTGACAGCATACAACGCCATACCAACGCGGCTTTTAACCTGTAGTTTTTCAAACAGGGAGTTGCGGTAACCATCAATGGTTTTAGGGCTTAAAAACATTTGTGCTGCAATTTCATTATAGGTTAATTCGCTGCAGGCGAGTTTTAAAAAATCCTTTTCACGGTCGTTCATGGATTGTATGGCGGCGGAAGTTTTCTTATTGCTGTCATTGTCATTTTGCAGAGAGTGTACTAATTTGCCGGTAATAAAATCGGTGTAATAAAACCCCTTGTTCATCACGGCGTTCAGTGCTTCGCCCAGTTCTTTCGGTTCTACATCTTTGCTCAAATAACCCTTCACGCCCAGCTTTAGCATGCGCACAATGCTCTCTTCTTTTTCAATCATGGTCACCACCAGAATTTTTATAAGAGGATAATTTTCATTGAGCCATTGTACGGTTGCAAAGCCATCCATCTGTGGCATGTTCACGTCCATTAAAATAATATCAGGCTCATTGCCTTTAATTAATTTTTGTTGAAGGTCAATGCCGTTATCGGCTTCAAACAATATGTCACAATCAGTGCAAACCATTTCAATCAGGCTGATGAGGCCTTTGCGAAAAAGCCGGTGGTCGTCCACCAGCGCTAAGCGCATTATTTGTTTACCGGGCATGTATTGGGTTGGTTTAAACAGGCAATTCAATTGTTATGTTGGTGCCGTTTTCAGCAGTGCTCCGGATTGTTAGTTGTGCATTTATAAGCAGTGCCCTGCTGGTAAGATTGCGAAGCCCTGCGCCGGAATCATTTATTTTTTCGGCCGCATTAAAACCTACGCCATCATCACTGAACGCTAATGTAAATAAATTTTCGCTCACCTGCAGTAAAACGTTTATTTGTTTTGCCTTGCTGTGCTTTATCATATTGTTAATTATTTCCTGCGCCATCCGGTACAATATCACGGCTTTATCATTATCAATGTCTGGCATTGCGCCTTGTAGCACATAGGTAGCAGTAAATTCCCCGGTTTTATTCAGCCTTTCCACTT